>JAJYJR010000150.1 GCA_021789355.1 Chloroflexota bacterium
CGCCCGGTGCGCCGCCGCGGTCGCAGAGGCGCCGCTGGCTGCGGTGCCGGAAGGGACGCCCGCGGCAACCCCGGCTGGGACCCCGGCTGCGGCACGGGCTGTGGCACCGCCCGCGGCAACCCCGGCTGGGATGCCCGCGGCAACCCCGGCTGCGGCACGGGCTGTGGCACCGTCTGTGGCATGGGTGCTGGCACGGGCTGTGGCACGGGCTGCGGCAAAGGCGCCGCTGGCTGCGGTGCCGGAAGGGATGCCCGCGCTGACCCTGGCCGGGACCCTGGCTTGGAAGCCGGCTGCGGAGCCGACGGCCCTCCGCCGACCAGAGCTGTCACTCGCGCACGCCACCCCATCGGCCGCCCGACCCCCGCGCAGATGATGGGATGCGATGCATGCCGAACCAGACCCTCGGCTCCGAGCCGAACCAGCTGGCGTCCCCCGGAGGTCCTGAAGCCATGCGGATCCTGGTAGCCGAGGACGACCTCGGGCTGCGCGACGTCCTGGTCGACGGGCTGCAGGACCAGGGATACCAGGTGGACGCCGTGGAGCGCGGCGACGACGCCATCCTGCAGCTCAAGTTCCATGAGTACGACGTGGCCGTCATCGACTGGCGCATGCCTGGCGCGCCCGGGATCGACGTGGTCGCGTGGGCGCGCCGCAACGCCATCGACGTCCAGCTGAGCCGCCTGCGCGCGAAGTTGCCGGCCGCAGACCGCGGACCGCTTCGCCGTCGTCGCCGAGGCTCGGCACCTGTCGAGCGAGGTTCATCCGGCGCCGGGGTGCAGCGTGATCGCGATGCCCCCCGAGTGGCTCGACCGGCACCCGAGCGTGCTGCTCGACAACGCCTGCCGGTACTCTCCCGAGGGCGGCACGGTCCACGTCTCCGTGACACATGACGGCGCACGGGTCCGGGTGACGGTGGACGACTCAGGACCCGGGATCCCGCCCGGGGAGCGGACCCGCATCTTCGACCGCTTCCACCGGGCGACCGATACCCCCGGGGGCGCCGGGCTGGGCCTGGCCATCGCGGACGCGATCGTCAGGGTCTCCAGCGGGCGGTGGCGGATCGGCGCCTCGCCGGCTGGCGGCACGAGCATGTCGGTGAGCTGGGCGAGGGCGCTGGCCGGCGCGGGTGAACCTGTCCCGTGGAAGGCATCGACGGGCAGCCGCGGTCCGACTGATCGAACCACTCGGCCCGACCGACCGGCCTCGCTTGACCCGACTGGCCGGGCAGGTCCGGTTGGCCCGACCGACCCCCGGACGAACCTTCAGGGCGCGGCGGTCGGAGATCCGCCCGACAGCGACTGCAGCAGTGCGACGGTCGAGGCCGGGACGGGATCCAGGCCGTCCGGGTTGTACAGGTAGTCGCCCGCGGCGCCCGGGACCCCCGGGTGGCCGTACTGCCAGACGATCCGGTTCGTGGCAGGGTCGATCACGTCGACCGTCTGGCCGAAGTCGTCGGTGACCGCGAGGTTGCCGTTTGAGAGGCGGACGGCAAGCGACGGGTTCGAGAGCATCCCGGGCCCGCTCCGCACGTCGTAGCGCCACACCACGCGACCGGACGGTGTCACCTCCTCGATCTGCCCGGGCGTGGAGTAGTCGACCAGGAGTACGTTCCCGTTGGGCAGCAGCTGCGCGTCCGACGGGTAGGCGATGTCGCGGAGGTGGATCGCCCACACCACGCGCCCGCTGGCGTCCAGCCGATCCACCCAGCTCCCGCCGATCTCGGTGACCAGCATGCCGCCGTCCGCGAGCGGCACGTCCCCGTTCGGGGCCGCGTACGACACGGGCGGGTCATGGCGGCGCACCCCGGTGAGCCCGTACTGCCGGACGATCGTCTTCGACCGCGAGATGAAGAGGATCCGCTCGTTCCTGATGTCGGCCACGGTGACGGTGCCGTCGGGCAGGACGTACGCGTCGTCGGGCCCGTTCAGGTAGCCGGGCGCGCTGCCGGCTCGACCCGTGTGCCCGTACTGCCACACGATCTTCCGCGTCGCGATGTCGATGATCGAAACGGTGTGAGCGTTCTCCTGGTTGATCACGATGTGGGTCCCGTCGGGTGTGAAGAACGCGTCGTCGGGCCCCCAGGACTGGGATCCGCGCGGGCCGCCCGGATCGATGGTCATCGACCAGATGATCCGCTTTGCCGGCGTAACGATCAGCAGGCGGTCGTTGCCGCGGTCGGCGATCAGCAGGTCGCCAGGAAGCGGACCCGTGGGTGCCGCCGACGAGGGGCTCGGCGACGCCGCGGGCTCCAGCGCTGCCTGGGGCGATGCACCGGCTGGCGACGGGGCCCCGGTCCCAGGGGAGGCCGCCTCGGCGGAGATGGTGGCGGCCAGGCCGGGACTGGCACCCGAGGCCGTGCTCGAGCGGGTGAAGCCGGCGAGAACGACGCCCCCGACCAGCACGGCGACGAGGGCAGCGATGACGGCAGCGACGGACAAGGGTCGTTGAAGCATCGCCGAACCGTACCGAACCGAGACGTGTCGCGGGTCAACGTCGGATTAGGTTTTGGCACACATCCCCACGCCGACGCGAGGCACCGGTACTCCCCTGCCCTGTGCGTGGCGGGTTATCCGACCGCCTGCCACGGCGCGAGACGATTCCCCAGCCCGTCCGCCGCCCCGTCCACCGCCTCGTCCCATTGTCAGTCGATTGCGCAAGTACGCAATTAGATGATAGCATCGGTGCGGCCCGCCACGGCCGATCCGCGGCGCATGGTGCCGGAGGCTATCGTTCGTGTCCCGTCGCGACCGCCGTTCCCGAATTCGATCCCCTCAGCACGCGCGCCTCTCCGCGGGGCAGGTGATCCCGCCGCCGGAGCAGGTCGAGCCGCCTGCCGAGCAGCAGCGGCCAGCCCCGGACCGGTCACATGCGGTCACGGAGCGACCGCGCTCGACTGCGGAGCGACCGCGTCGTTCCGGAAGGCGACGCCAGCCCTCCCGCCTGCGGCGATGGGTCTTCCCCGCCCTGATGACGCTTGCCGGCGCGGCGGCCGTTGCGATCGTCGTGATCGGCGTGAGTGCCGCCACGGCGCCGCCCGCCCGCGCGGCGACCCCCTCGCTCGGCACGCCGACGGCGCCCGTGACGATCGTCGAGTACGCCGACTACCAGTGCCCCTACTGCGCCACCTGGGCGAAGACGGTGGAGCCGCAGATCAAACAGACCTACATCGACACCGGCAAGGTCAAGCTGGAGTGGCACGACATGGCCTGGATGGGTGGCGAATCGAAGGACGCCGCGAATGCTGCGCGCTGCGCCGGCGACCAGGGCCAGTTCTGGGCGTACCACGACCTGCTGTACGGCTCGCAGGCCGGACAGAACAGCGGCGCGTTCTCGAAGGATCGCCTCAAGGCGTTCGGGCAGCAGCTCGGGCTGAAGGCGGCCACGTTCGACGCGTGCGTCGACTCGGACAAGTACGGCGGCGCGGTGCAGGCGGACTTCGCGCAGGCCGTGAAGCTCGGCATCACCGGGACCCCGGCCTTCTTCATCAACGGCCAGCGGATCGACGGCGCGCAGCCGTACTCCGCGTTCCAGGCTGCCATCGACTCGGCGCTGGCCGGCCAGTGAGCGCGACCGCCGCGATCCGGGGCGTGGTCCGCCGGGCGGATCGGCCAGGCGCAGGCCTGAGCGCGGTTCCCGGGGAGGACCGGGACACCACCGGCTTGCGCTCTACCCCCGGCGCACCGGTCGAGCGCAAGCGGTAGCCCGTGCCAGTCGAGCTCCTGGTCGCGTTCGCGGGCGGCGTCCTCTCGCTGCTCAGCCCGTGCTCGGCGCTGCTCCTGCCCGCGTTCTTCGCCTACGCGTTCCCCTCGCCCACGCGGCTCGCGCTGCGGACGGCCATCTTCTACCTGGGCCTGATCACGCTGCTCGTGCCCGCCGGGCTCGGCGCGGGCGCGATCGGCGCGGTCCTGCTGACCGAACGCGGCCCGCTCACTCTGCTCGCCGGGCTGACACTCATCGCGATCGGCGCCGTGCAGCTGCTGCTCGGCGGCTTCGAACTCCCGGGCGTGTCCCTGCGTCCCGCCATGAGCGCGGAGAGCGCGGCCAGCACCTTCGTCCTCGGCCTCAGCTACGGGCTCGGGGGCTTCTGCGCCGGCCCGATCCTCGGCGCGATCCTGACCATCGCGGCCGGGTCCGGGGGCCTGGCTCCCGGCGCCGTCCTGCTGGCCGCCTACGGGGCCGGCATGGCCTTCCCGCTCTTCCTGCTGGCGCTGGCCTGGGAGCGCCTGGGGACCGCCTGGCGAGGGCGGCTCCGTGGGCGGGCGGTCCGGATCGGCCGGGTGGAGCGGCACGTCTCCACGGTCGTCTCCAGCGCGATGTTTATCGCGCTCGGCGCCGGGTTCATCGTCTTCCAGGGCCCCAACGCGCTTTCGGGCGTGTACGCCGGCTTCGGGCTGGACGACCTCGCGCTGCGGCTCGAGGCGGCACTCCAGGTGGCGGCCGCGGAGGTGCCGCTGGCGGTGGTCGGGGTGGCGATCGGCACGGCGGCGCTGCTCACCGTCGTCGGGCGGCGATTCCTGGGGACGGGCACGGACGGACGCGACCGGTAACACGACGGCCCTGGCACTTGCGTGAGCGCGCAAACAGTTATCCGAAACGTAACGGACTCGCGGAGCGCTTAACAAGCCCATAACGGGGAGGCGATACGGTCTGGTGCGCAAGATTGGAAAGGAGCCTGCATGTCGTCTGACCGTGCGAGCGGCTCGGGCACGCTGACCGACGCCCTGAACGAGGCGCCCCTCAGCGTCTTCCACCTCCGGGCGATGTTCACCGCAGGGATGGGCTTTTTCACCGACGCATACGACCTGTTCGTCATCGGCGTCGCGCTCGCCCTGGTCACCGCCCAGTGGCACCTGACGACCACGGAGGCCACACTCGCGAGCAGCATCGCGCTGGTCGGCGCCTTCTTCGGTGCGGTGGTGTTCGGCCGGCTCGCCGACGTGCTGGGCCGCAAGGCCATCTACGGGCTGGAGGCCGCGATCATGGCGGTCGCGGCGATCCTTTCGGCGGTGTCGCCGAACATCGCGTGGCTGATCGCCTCCCGGTTCCTGCTCGGGATCGGAATCGGCGGAGACTACCCGGTGAGCGCCACGATCATGAGCGAGTACGCGAACCGCAAGGACCGCGGGCGGCTGGTGAGCATGGTCTTCTCGACGCAGGCCGTGGGCCTGATCATCGGGCCCGTCGTGGGGCTGACCCTGCTCGGGGCGGGCGTCTCCAACGAGCTTGCGTGGCGCGTCATGCTCGGCCTGGGGGCCGTTCCCGCGATGGCCGTGATCTACCTCCGGCGGACCATGCCCGAGTCACCCCGGTACGTGGCGCGCGTCATGGGCAACGCGTCCGCCGCCGCGGCGAGCATGGCGGGGTTCACGGGCGGCGCGATCCGGGCGTTCGGGGACGAGGCGCCGGTGGTCCGTCAGCGCTTCGTGGACTTCATTCGCGACCGGCGGAACCTCGTGCTCCTGGCGGGCACCGCAGGGTCCTGGTTCCTGCTCGACTACGCGTACTACGGGAACACGATCTCCACGCCGCTGATCCTGGGGACCGTCGCCCCGCACGCCAGCCTGATGCAATCGGTGGCCTGGAGCCTGATCATCTTCGCGCTGGCCGCGGCGCCGGGATACCTGCTCGCCCTCGTGACCATCGACCGCATCGGACACCGGCGGTTGCAGTGGATGGGCTTCCTGGGCATGGCGGGCGCGTTCGCCCTGATCGGGCTGGTACCGTCGATCACGCACCTGGTCCTTCCCTTCCTGGTTCTGTACGGGATCAGCTACTTCTTCACCGAGTTCGGGCCCAACGTGACCACCTTCGTGCTGCCCAGCGAGGTCTACCCGATCACCAGCCGGACCACCGGCCACGGGCTGTCCTCGGGCGTCGCGAAGCTCGGGGCCTTCGTCGGCGTGTACGCCTTCCCGCACCTGGAGGCCGCCCTGGGCCTGCAGGTCACGCTCCTCTTCACCGCGGGTGTCGCGCTGCTGGGTGCGCTGCTCACGCTCGTACTGCCCGAGCCGGCGGGCCTCACGATCGAGGAGGCGTCACGCGAGCGCCACGCGGCGCCGCGGCAGCATGAGGCGGCGGCCGCCCCCGAGCCCGGGTTGCTCACGACCTGAGGGCGCGCCGGGCGCGCGGGAACACGCGCCCCGACAGGGCCCGCGTCCCCGGCGACGCAGCTCAGGCCGGCACGCGGCGTCCCACCACGACGGCGTCCACGCGCGGTCTCCCGCCGTCGCTCGTGCGGAGTGCGTCGGCGCGCTCGATCACCACGCCCGGCACCTCCGCGACGATTTCCTCCGGCGTATAGAGCACCCGCGGATCCTGTGGCCCTCCCACGCCCTCCACCAGGTTGCGCCGGTCGTGTCCCACCACCAGCAGCCGGCCCCCGGGGGCGAGGGCGCGAGCGGCGCGCTGCAGGACCAGGCGCCGCTCGTCCGGCGGGAGGTGCAGGTAGATCAGCGAGACGAGGTCGAAGCTCCCCTCCGGGGGCGACCACGCGAGCAGGTCGTGCACCTGCCAGTCGACCTCGACCCGTGCGGCGGCGGCCCGTCGCCGGCCCCGGTCAAGCGCGACCGACGAGAAGTCGACGGCGGTCACCTGCCACCCGCGGTGCGCCAGCCACACCGCGTTGCGGCCATCACCGCAGGCAAGGTCGAGCGCGCGTCCGGGGGGCAGCGGCGCGGCCTCCCTCACAAGGACCGGATCGGGCTCGTCGGACTCGATGTGCTCGCGCTCGGCATGGCGCCGGTCCCAGGCCATGCGGCGTTCGTCGTGCTCTGTCATTCGCCGATTGTCGCCGACTGCGGCGGATTGTCGCCGACTGCGGCGGATCGGCGATCAGCGCGTGTCCGCTCCGGCTGCCGTGCCGGGACGGTCCGTTACGTCCGCGGTCACGGCCGGGTGCCTGACCGGCACGCCTGCGCCCTCGGCGGCCAGCGAATCGCGGACGCGCGCGGCGGGCCCGCCCGGGTGACATGGTACGATCCAGCAAAGAAGACCAGATTGACGTGCAACAGCGGCATCCGGTCCGGCACGGCCCGTGCGCGGGCCCAGGCCGGCGGCGCCCCGGTCGCGCGATCGCCAGGGCCCAGCCCACACGCACCCGATCGCACGCGCGTCCACCAACGTCGTCGCGTCCCAGGGACGCACGCAGGAGTATCGCTTGACATTCGACACCCTCGGCCTTGCCCCCGACCTCCTCGAGACGGTCGCCCGCGAGGGGTACACCGAGCCGACGCCCATCCAGTCCGCCGCCATCCCGCTCGTGCTGGCCGGCCGTGACGTCCTCGCCGCCGCTCAGACCGGAACCGGCAAGACGGCCGCGTTCGTCCTCCCGCTCCTGGAGCGACTGCGGCCGCACGCCAACACGGCGATCTCGCCGGCCCGCCACCCGGTCCGCGTGCTGATCGTCCTGCCCACCCGCGAGCTCGCGGTCCAGGTCGAGGAATCGGTGCGGACGTACGCCCGGAGCCTGCCGCTCCGTTCGACGGTCGTCCACGGCGGCGTGCCCATGGACCCCCAGGTCAAGGCGCTCTGGGGCGGCGTCGAGATCCTCGTGGCGACCCCGGGTCGCCTGCTCGACCACCTCGGGCAGGGGACGGTGAAGCTCGGCCAGGTGGAGGTCCTCGTCCTGGACGAGGCCGACCGCATGCTGGACATGGGCTTCATCCCGGACGTGCGGCGCATCGTCGCCCTTCTCACCTCCCGCCGGCAAACGCTGTTCTTCTCGGCAACCTTCTCCGACGAGATCCGGCGGCTGGCCCGCGAGTTCCTGCACGATCCGGAGACGGTCGAGGTGGCGCGGCGCAACAGCGTCGCCGACAACCTCACGCAGGCCCTCTACCCGGTCGACGGCACGCTCAAGGCCGACCTGCTGGTCCACCTGATCCGCCAGGAGCAGATGACGCAGGTGCTGGTCTTCACGCGGACCAAGACCGCTGCCAGCCGGCTCGCCGCCCACCTGGACCGCCGCGGAGTGCCCGCGACCGCGATCCACAGCGACCGCAGCCAGCCGGAGCGGACGCGGGCGCTCGAGGGCTTCAAGCGCGGCGACATCGCCGTCCTGGTCGCCACCGACGTCGCCTCGCGCGGGCTCGACATCGACGAGCTGCCGCACGTGGTCAACTTCGAGCTCCCCTTCGACCCGCAGGACTACATCCATCGCATCGGCCGGACCGGCCGGGCCGGCGCCAGCGGCGTCGCGATCTCGCTGGTCTCGCCCGAGGAGGTCGACCAGCTCCGGGGCGTCCAGCGGCTCCTGCGCCGCGCGATCCCGGTCCGCGTCGCGGAGGACTTCCTGCCCGGGCGTGGCCAGCGAGACGCCGATACGGACGGAGCACCGGCGCAGGGGCCGGGCGGACGCGGGTCGGGCTCCCGGCGCGCCCCGGGATACGCACGCAGCAGAACAGCGGCGACCGCCGCCCGCTGACCCGGCACGGTGATGGGCCGCGCGCGGGACACCCGTCGCGGCGCACCGCCGCCTCACGCGGAAGGGCCGGCCCCGTCCGGGACCGGCCCTCGCAGCGACGACGCCCGGGTCGACCCGGGCGAAGATCAGGTCAGCCCGGCAGGACCTCCGAGCCCCACGCCTCGTTGATGACGGCGCGCGCCGAGCCGTAGAAGGCCGCGATCGCCGTCAGGATCCCGATGTACCCGCCGATCTGGGTCAGGCCGCTGCCGGCGCCGGCCCCGTTGAAGGCGCCGAGGGCCAGCACGACGAACGTGATCCAGAGGAGCAGGAAGATGACCATGGTGACCCGGGCGAGCTTCAGCGTGGCAACCCACATGTAGAACGTGAAGATGCCCCACGCCAGCAGGTACCAGGCCACCACGTTCCCGGCGTCCTTGCCCTGGAACATGAACACGAACGCGGCAAAGCTCACCCAGAAGCCGCCGTACGAGCTGAAGGCAACGGCCCCGAACGTGTTGCCGGCCTTGAATTCCCACCAACCGGCGATGAGCTGGCCCAGGCCGCCATAGGCCAGCGCCAGCCCGACCACGATGGCGAGCGTGCTCCCGGTGACGAGGCCGGCGTTGACCAGGGACAGTATCAACGTCGTGAGGGCGAAGCCCGCCAGCCCAAGTGGCGCTGGGTTCGCCATCTTCGCTGCCGGCATGCCTTGGGCTTGAGCCACGCAGGGACTCCTTTCGGGTCGGGCGGCGCGGACAGCCGCCGTCAGTCCACCAACCGGTGACCGCTCTCCTGACGACGCGTCAGATGAGCTGTTCCGCCTCGCTCGACTGGGCCTTGTCGCGGATCGTGTCGACGATCCCCGAATCGGCCAGCGTGGTTACGTCGCCCAACGGCCTGTGCTCGGCAATGTCGCGCAGAAGCCGGCGCATGATCTTCCCCGAGCGGGTCTTGGGCAGCTCCGGTGTGAACATCACCATCTTGGGGCGCGCGATCGCGCCGATCTTGGTGGCCACGTGCTCGCGGAGCTCGGCGGCAAGCGCGTCGCTGGGCTCCGCGCTCGCCTTGAGGATCACGAAGGCGAAGATCGCCTCGCCGGTGATGGGGTCGCTGCGCCCGACGACGGCGGCCTCGGCGACCGAGTGGTGATCGACCAGCGACGACTCGACCTCGATGGTGCTGATGCGGTGCCCGGACACCTTCATGACGTCGTCGACGCGGCCGAGGAGCCAGAAGTAGCCGTCCGAGTCGACCTTGCAGCCGTCCCCCGCGAAGTACATCCCGGGGAAGCGGCTCCAGTACGTGCTCTGATAGCGCTCGGGGTCCTTGTAGATGCCGCGCAGCATCGCCGGCCAGGGCCGGGTCAGGACCAGGTAGCCGCCGCCGGCGCCGTTCGCCACGTCCTTTCCCTCGGCGTCCACCACCTTGGCGGCGACACCCGGGAACGGGCGGGTCGCGGAGCCCGGGCGCAGCGTCGTGACGCCCGGCAGCGGCGTGATGAGGATCATCCCGGTCTCGGTCTGCCACCACGTGTCGACCACGGGGCAGCGCGAGCCGCCGATATTCCGGTGGTACCAGAGCCACGCCTCGGGGTTGATGGGCTCGCCCACGGTGCCCAGCACCCGCAGGGAGGACATGTCGTGCTTGGCCGGCCACTCCTCACCCTGCTTCATGAAGGCGCGGATGGCGGTCGGGGCGCAGTAGAGGACGTTGACCTTGTACTTCTCGATGATCGACCACCAGCGATCCGGCGTGGGGTACTGCGGCGCTCCCTCGTACATCACGGACGTCGTGGCGTTGGCCAGCGGCCCGTAGACGATGTAGGAGTGACCGGTCACCCAGCCGACGTCCGCGGCGCACCAGTACACGGTGTCGGGCTTGATGTCGAAGATCATGCTGTGGGTGGCGGAGATCCCTGTGAGGTAGCCACCCGTGGTGTGCATGATGCCCTTCGGCTTGGCCGTGGTGCCGGAGGTGTGCAGCAGGTAGAGCAGGTGCTCGGAGTCGAGCGGCACGGGGTCGCACTGGTCGGACTGCGCCTCGACCAGCTCGTGCCACCAGTGGTCGCGCCCGGCGGTCATCGACACGTCGTGCCCGGTCCGCTTG
>JAJYJR010000151.1 GCA_021789355.1 Chloroflexota bacterium
TCCGACGTGACGAGGTGACGAGATGAAGGCGATCGTGGTGTACGAGTCGCTGTGGGGAAACACGGCCGCGGTGGCCCGCGCGATCGCCGAGGGCATCGGCCCCGGTGCCGACCCCCTCTCGACCGACGAGGCAACGGCGGCGGTCATGGCCGATGCCGACCTGGTGGTGGCCGGCGCCCCGGTGCTCGGATTCCGGCTGCCGACGGAGGCCATGCGGCAGAGCGTCCTGAGCAGCGAACGCGACGCGCCTGTTCCCCCCGACCTCTCCCACCCGTCGATGCGCTCGTGGCTCCAGGCAGTCGCACCGGGCCACGGAAGGTACGCAGCGTTCGAGACGCGAATCTGGTGGTCGCCCGGCGGCTCGGTCGGCACCATCGCCAGCGAGCTCGAACGCGCCGGGTATGTGGCGGTGGCGAGCCCGCGCAAGTTCGTGGTCAGGGGCAAGTACGGCCCGCTCCGGGATGGGGAGCTCGAGCGCGCGAGGCAGTGGGGTGCCGAGCTCGCCCGGGCGATGCAGACGGAACCGGCCGGCGTCACCGGGTGACCCAGGGCACGGCCGTCGTGGTCGGCCGTCCGGGACGATCGACGGGCCGAACACCCGCCCTGGCCCGAGGGAAGGGTCCGGGCTCGCCCGTCGGGGGACGACCTGGCGGCCCGCCGACGACACCCGTCGGCGTGGGACCGACGGCGAGCGGAAACGTGAGCGCAAGCGTTGAAAGGGAGGAACCGGATGGCCACTGCGATGACGATCCGAACCGCAGCGCCGCGGCCCGCCCCGGCCGTCGTCGTCCCGACGGTCGCGGTCGCGCTGTCGGCGGCGCTTGCCGTGGTGTCCGCGCTGGGCTGCACGCTCATGCTCGTGTTCCGTGATGCGTTCCGTGGTCCCGAGGTCAGCATCGGCTCCGCACAGGGGACCGCGCTCGTGCTTCTCGTGGTGACGGTGCCCGCGCTGGTGATCTCGATCGTCCTGGTCGACCGAGGCGTCACCGGGGCGCTGGTGGGCTGGCTCGGCGCAGTCGGATCGATCGCCTACCAGAGCGTGCTCTTCCTCTTCGCCACGCCGTTCAACGCGTTCTTCTTCCTGAACGTGGCGATGCTAGGGCTGTCGGTGTACGCCCTCGTCGCGCTGCTCGGGCGGCTCGCGGTCGCCGACGTCGCGCGCCACGTCGGCGCCCATGCGCCGGTGCGCCTCATCGCCGCGTACCTGCTGCTGAACGCCGCGCTGTTCCTCGCGCTGTGGCTGTCGTCTACCGTGCCCGCCGTCCTGAGCCCCGACCCGCCGGCGTTCCTCGAGGGTTCCGGGATGCAGACGGGGGTCGTGCAGGTCCTCGACCTCGCCTTCACCCTGCCCCTCATGGCGCTGGCGGCCTATCAGCTGCTGCGGCGTAGGCCCTGGGGCTACGTCCTGAGCGGGGCGCTGCTCGTGATGCTCGCCATCGAGACCACGAGCATCGGCGTCGACCAGTGGATGGGCCATGCGGCCGACCCGGCCTCGTCGGTTGCGTCGGACGCCCTCACACCCGTCTTCGGCGTCCTCACCCTCGTCGGGCTCGTTGCGCTCGGGCTCTTCCTGCGACCGGCGCCGGCTCGCAGGGTGGGGTAGGCGCGCAGCGACGCCGGCGGATCCCACACGGCCGTCGAACGCGGGGAGAAGCGCCCCCCATCGGCGCTGCGCGCAAGGCGAAGCCCGCGCCGCGGTCGACACCGGGACCGCCGATGCCCCAGCACCGGCGGCGGGCGACAGCCTGAGGACGTCGCGAGACGAGGGGGATCGTGCCAGGGGACCCCAGTCGCGGGTGCGGCGGTCGCGGCTGCACTCGTGTCGGCGAACTGGGATTGGAGCGGGAGACGGGATTCGAACCCGCGACATCTTGCTTGGGAAGCAAGCACTCTGCCAACTGAGTTACTCCCGCTCGGGAGAGCAAGCGCTGTTATAGCAGATGGCCCGGCCGCCGGCCAGTGGGGGCCTTCGGCCGACACGGTGCCTCCCCTGTTAGGGGGCCCATCGAGCTCCCGGTTGCTGCGGACGGTTGAAGGTCGGCCAACGGCTTGGCCATGGGCAAACCGTCGGCCCCGAACGTGTCCGCGTGATGTTGATAGCATCCCCGCCGTGGAGAGATCGCGGCGCTCGCTGACCCCGATCCACGTCTATGCCGCCGTGGTGCTCACCAACTACGCGGCGCAGGTCGCGTACGCTGCACACCTGTACGGCGCCGCGTTCAGCCGCAGCGGTGCCCTGCTGCTCGGTTCGACGCTGGCCTGGTTCGTGCTGGGCTACCTGCTCGTGGTGGGCCGTCGCCCCGCCGGCTACTGGGTGTTCCTCACGTACGTGGCCGCGCAGTGCGCCTTCTACTTCCACGGCGAGGTGCTGCTTGCATTGGCCGGCTACGGCCTCCCGTTCCAACTCGCCCACGCCCGCGATCCCCTGGTCTGGGTGGTGTTCGTCATCGGCGACAGCAACTTCATCGCCGCCGCTCTCGTCCTCGGATTCCTGCTCTGGCGCCGCCAGGCCTTCACCGGCCGCGGTCCGGCCAGCTGATCGAGGGCGTTTCAACACGCTGGGGGAGGTCCTGGTGCGACCACGTTCCGGGTTCGCATCGGATGCGGCACCGTCCCCGCATGGATCAGGGGGAAGCAGCAGGTGCCCTTTCGAACCGGACCAACCGCGGCGCACGTGCCACGTCAGCCGTCGAGCATCGCGTCGACTTACCCACGCGCACCCTTGCTCGATAGCGGCCGGCGGCGACCTGCCCGGCCCCGCTCGCCGAACAGGAGCGCGTGCTCCTGGGCCACGGTTCCGGTGGCCAGCTCTCCACGGCACTCATGCGCGACATCATCGCGCCGGCGCTCGCGGCCGCCTCTCCCGGGGGCCCGCTCAACGACGCGGCCGTGCTGAATTGAAGCGAACGCCTCCGACCAGGGGACACGACGGTCGGCCCGCGGGCCTCGTGGCGCGATGGCTGACTTCGCGGGCGCCGGGGCGCGGACCGTGAGCAGCGCGCTGCCCACCCGCCAGAGCCCGCCGCCGGCCGTCGCCGGGTGCGGATTCCGCGGGCTTCCGAGCACCGGATTGGACCGGTGAGCGGACAGGTCTGGCTGATCGGCGGAGCATCGGGCACCGGGAAGACGCACGTCGCCTATCCGGTCGCGCGCGCACTCGGGGCTCCGATCGTCGAGGTGGACGACATCGTCGAGGCGCTGCTCTGCATGACGACGCCCGAGCAGCAGCCGGTGCTGCACTTCAGGCGCACGCACCCGGAGGCCGCCCGGTACGCGCCCGAGCAGATCGTCGATCTCCAGGTTGCGGTCGCCGAGGCGCTCGTCCCCGCGCTCGACGCGGTGGTGGGCAATCACTTGGAGACCCGCGTGCCGGTCGTCATCGAGGGCGACTACCTCCTGCCCTCGTTTGCGGTCCGGTCGAGCTACGCGGGCCAGTCCGCCGAGGGCCGGGTCCGCGCCGTGTTCGTGGACGAGCCCGACGAACGGCGGCTGGTACGCAACTACCGTGACCGCGAGCCAGCGGCTGGCGAGCAGGTCACCCGCGCGCGGGTGAGCTGGCTGTACGGCGCATGGCTGGCTGTACGGCGCATGGCTGGCGCGCGAGGGCGCCCGCTGGGGCGTGCCGGTGGTGCCGGCACGGCCGTGGGCGACAACCACAGACAGGATCCTGGCTGCGCTCCGCGGCGGGTAGGCTGCCCGGGATCGATACCCCCCGCATGGCCGCCGCGCGGTCGAGGAGAGCGACGCGGAGGCACCCAGGCGTGCTCATTTCGCTGGTGGACGCGCCGTATGTAGCGGTCGAGGAGACCGGCCTGGAGGCTCGCCATCAAGGGCATGATCCTATAGCCGGGCAGCGGCGTCTCGGCGTCTCCACCACCAGCTGGGTAGAGCGCTTCAGGCACCCCACACGCGAAAGTATTGCAGGTTCATATCAAGTCGCTGCTCCCCGAGAGGATGTCCTAGTCGAGCAGATGCCTCGACTCGTACACTGCGCCCCTTCCACTCGTCATCGCGAATGCCGAAAGGAGCCTGTTATGTCGTGCGTCCCCCGACCGTCAGCGCTCTCCGCATCAAGGCTTCTGGTATTCGCCCTGCTCGCAGCCTTTGGCCTCGCCGCCTGCAGCGGCTCGAGCCCCACGGCTCCACCGGCTGCCGCGACCCCCGCGGCCACGGCCAGCCCCGCACCTGCCTCCGTGTCACCGGCCAGCCTCGCGCCAGCCACCGTGTCCGCGGCTCCCGCTGCCAGCTCGGTGGCTTCGTCGCTCGCGGCCAGCAGCGTGCCGGTGGCCGTCGACCCCTGTCAGCTTGTAACGCAGAGCGAGGCGTCTGCGCTTGCCGGAACGACGTTCGGGGCAGGCAAGCCGGAGACGGACCCGGGAGGCGGCAAGTTGTGCGTCTACGGGGGCGCGACCGCGAACGTGTTCATGGTCATCGTCGGACAGGCGCCCGACCCGGCAACCGCCCAGGCCGAGTGGACCCAGGAGCAGGCTAAGGCGCAGGCCGCTCTCGGGAAGTCCGTCCCCGCCGGCATGGCTCTCAACTTCAAGGTCAACGACGTGTCGAGCATCCCAGGCGCCGACAAGGCGGCTCTTGCCTCGTTCACGCAGTCGATCGGGAACGTTTCGATCGCCGCGTCCGCCGTCTACCTGCTCAAGGGAGCGGTGTTCCTGTCGTTCAGCGATCTGGCCCTTGGTCACTCCGCTCCCGCCGCGAGCGCGATGGAGGCGCAGGCGGCGACCAGCCTCGGGCGCCTGCCCTGACCAACGCCCGCGCCGGGGCACGAGGTGTGCGTCGTGGCGAGGGCATCTCCGCAGGCCCGTGGAGGTCGGAGACCCCGACTCGCGCACGGACCGCGCGGGTGCCCGGATCGCGAGGCGGTCGTCTCATCGGCGCCAGCGTTGATCTCCTGGCCGTCCAGCTGCAGTAGGCGCAGCGGGCGAACCGCACCGGGAGGGCCGGCCAACCGTAGCGGGCGGTATCTCCGACCCCGCAATCCAATCGAGGATGAGCTCCCCTGGAGCCTTGCCGCGCCCTACTTGGCGAGTGCGCCGTAGGCACGGCCCGTCGCGCTGAACTGGCCCGCGCGGATCGCCGCCGACTGGGCCGCGTTCGCCTGGGCGCGGGTGGCCGCGTAGGAGGCACTGTCCAGCGCCGCGGTCCAGGGCAGGTAGGCGAAGAACTGGCCGGACCAGAACGGCGAGACCCAGCGGAAGCCGTGCGATCGCGCGTATTGCACCATCGCTCCGAGGAAGCGCTGGTCGAGCGGTGCGAAGAACCTGTAGGTGTCGCGCCGCAAGGCATCCGATGCAGCCTGGGCAGAGCCGAGGCCGACCCCCGCGCTCTTGTAGAGCCAGGTCTCGTCGACCACTCCCGGCTTCCCCGTCTGCGCCGCGATCGTCGCGATCGCGTCCAGGTTAGCGAGACTGGAGGCATCCACGGGGTAGACGTGGATCGAGAGGTAATCGATGCCAGTGCCGGTGGCGAGGGCCCGGTCGACGCCCGGATCGGACCATGTGCCGGTGCCGGCTCCGATCCGGGCGCTCCCGCGCTGCAGGCCGTGAAGCTCAAGGTTCACCAACTGCACCGCCGCCGTCGCGCTGTCGAGGTGGAGCTTGAGGTTCCGCGAGAAGGTGTCCGGCTCGTCCAGGATGGTGAGGTACGCCGGATGCAGGTGGTCGATGATCACCTGCGCCTCGGCCCGCTGGTCGGCGGCATACTTCGCCACCGTAAGGTTGCCGTAGTCGGGGTTGACGGTCGAGTACTGCGTTCCGGCGAAGACTGGGTTCTCCTCGACCGACAGGGCCATTCCGTGGGCCCGGACTGCGGCGGCCACCTGTTCGTAGAACACCAGGTAGCGCTCGTGAGATGGGAACCACGAGAGCAGCAACGGGAACGCGACGTTGATGGTGACGCCCTTGATTCCGAGCGCCTGGAACCGCTCCAGGGTGAGGTTGATGCCGGCCAGCTGGCGCGGTTGCAGCAACGCCGTCCCCCGGTTGCCGTCCGCCGCGAGCAGCTCAGCCGCGAGCACGGGTGAGCCGGTCGCGGTACCGGCCGCGGCCCGGGCGGCGAGACCGGCGATCTCCCCGTTGAGCTGGTCGACCAGCGGCACGTACGGGGCGGGTACGACGCCCACGGCAGGCGCGGTGCTCGCGGGGGCCACCAGGTCAGTCTGCGGGTGTACGGGCAGGAGTACCGGTGAGCGCGCGGCCTGGCTGAAGTCGAAGTCGCTGACCAGGTCCCCGAGCTGCGACGCGTTCTCCCGCACGTCGGGACGAGAGTCCGGCCGGCCGTCAGTGGCCGGGTCGAGCCGGCTGCCGCCCAAGAAGTCGTCCTCGATGAACTTGAGGTAGGCGTCGAACGAGAGGGTCTGGTGGTCGATGTATCCCTGCTTCGCATAAGGGCTGATGACGAGCCCCGGCACCCGCAGGCCGTAGCCGTTGGCATCCACGCTCGGCGGGGCGACGTGATCGTAGAACCCTCCCCAGTCGTCCCAGGTCAGGAAGATCGCCGTGCTCGACCAGTCCGGCCCGTCCATGACGGAGTTGACGAGGTTCGTGACGTAGCTCTGCCCGACCGACACCAGGGCCGGCGGATGCTCGCTGTCCTTGCCGTTGGGGACCACCCAGCTGACCGCCGGAAGGGTGCCGGCTTTCGCCGCGGCCAGGAACTTCGAGATGTCCTGGACGTTCCCCGCCTGGCCGTCCTGCTGCACGTCGCTGAACCCAGGCAGCGGGTTCCAGATGCTGGGGACCCCGACCTTCTGTGGCACCGGCGCGCAGCTGATGCCGTCGTCCGCACAGTCGGGCTGGTAGCCCTGGTCCAGGTAGAAGCCCCAGCTCACGCCGTGGGAGTGCAGGAGGTAGGTCAGGTCGGTCCACGCGTAGGGCTGCGGGTCGCTCGCGGTGGGAACGCCCGGGTTGTTGAGGTCGCTCTGGCAGCTCATCGGGTTGGCCGGGTCGTTGCACTTGGCCGACCAGGCCGAAACCATGAAGAGGTGGGCGGGCAGGCTCCACGATGCGTCCGGCTCGAACATGTGGTCCTGGAGCACGAAGTCGCGGGCGTACGTCCAGTAGTTCGGGATCTCGCGGATGTCCATGTAGCCCATAACATCGGGAGTGCCGGTGCCGGCACAGCCCGGGTTCAGCACGTCCGAGCAACCCTTCTTCGCCTGCTCGGCCTGCGCGACGAAGCCGTCCATCTTGCCGCCTGCGATGTCCGCGGTCGCGTTCGCCTGCCCGTGCGGTCCGCCGGCGGTCAGGTCATGCGTGTCATGGAATGGACGGTCGCATCCGCCCGCAGCGGGATCGGGCACGCAGACGGTTGGCTGCCCGTTAGCCATAGGGATGCCGTCGGCGCCCGGGTAGGTGCCAAAGTACGTGTCGAACGAGCGGTTCTCCTGCATGATCACGATCACGTGCGCGATCTTGTGGATCCCGCTCGCGGTGGAGCCGACCGCGCTCGCGGTCCCGCCGGACGCCGATCCCGACGCCTGGCTCGTCGGCGCCAGGACACCCGTCGGCGAGCCGCACGCTGCAACGTAGAGGGCGACCACGAAGGGCGCTACCCGCCGCGGCCATGGACTCCGGGCCGACGGCGAAGCCGGGCGGGATACGGACGAGGACGACATGGGGACCTCCACGACAGACGCGACCGCACCATCGACATCGCTATTCCAGCATCAGGCTGTGAAGGGCGTATCAAGGACGGACGCACCGGGAGCCGCCGCGGACGGGGCCCGGGTGAGGACGCGGAGCGTCAACGCACCAGCCCAGCGGCCGTGGTTGTCGCGCTCTGGGGTCGACCGCAGCCCGTCGCTGCACGATGTAGCCGACCATGGTGTGCTCTGGGTGCTGGATACGCAGCTTGAGCGTCACGTCGCGCAGCGAGCGGGCCGAGGGTGGCCGGCTGCGGGGCGGCGCAGCAGGGGCGGCCTTCGCCCGCTGGCACGGGACGGCGCCCATCCCGGTCTGGTCGGGCGCCAGCACGCGATCGCCCTTTCGCTGCATGGGTCCTGCCGCATGAGCGGGACCAAACCGGGGGCCATCCGGCCGTGGAGCGCCTCTGCACACCTCACCGACCGAGCTACACCCCGGCGAGCAGGTTCCGCAGCGCCGCCGTGTAGGCGTCGAGCGCAGCACGACCCCGGTGCGTCAGCGCGGCCGAGGTGCGCGAAGCGACGCCGTTGCCTGACTTCTCGACGCTGATGTAGCCCGCCTCCTCGAGCTTGCGCAGGTGCGTGATGAGGTTGCCGGGCGTCAGATCGAGCATCTCCTGGAGGCGGGTGAAGGTGAGCGCGTCGCCCGGCGGCAGCGTGGCCAGCGTGGCCACGATCCGCAGGCGCGCCGGGACGTGGATGACCGGGTCGAGCGTGTCAACTGGCATGGCGGCGCCGTCACGCCCTCTGCAGCCAAAGCTGGGCCGCGGCGTACCCGACGAGCACGAGGCAGCAACCGACGCCGGTGGCCGCCCACACCGTGACCGGGCCGGCGAACGCGCTGAGCGCAGCGACCGCCACGATCGCCAGGGCCGCCGCCAGCGGCAGCCAGTCCTCCTGCGCGGCGCAGACGCCCGCCAGCGCCGTTCCCCCGACGATGAGGGGTGCCGTAGCAGGGAACACGCCGTAGACGATCGCCGCACCCACCCCGGCGCGGTAGAGCGC
Source organism: Chloroflexota bacterium (assembly GCA_021789355.1). Next base: position 8,663 of record JAJYJR010000151.1, read on the forward strand.
CAGCATGAAGAGGAGCACGGCAACGTAGGCCACCACGAACACGGCCAGCACGGCGCGCCGCTGCAGCAGCGATGGCCCGCTGACGCCCGCGGTCGCCCGCCGCGTCACCTGCGCGCCCGCCGCCATCGTGACGACCACGACCGCCACGACCACCAGGAGGAGCGTGCTATCCGGTCGCGTGTAGGGGTGCTCTCCCCGGACGGACCACCAGATCGCGCCGTAGCCGACGAGCACGGCCGCCGCTCTGATCAGCGACAGCATTGGCGGGTGGACGTCGAACTCTTGGCGTGCCCGCCTCCGGGTCTGCTCCAGGAGCGTGGCTGCCGTTCCGGGGTCGAAGGCATCGCTCGCCTCCGCCGTCGCGGCCAGATCTTCCTCGTGTGTCCCGCCCATGATTCGCTCTCCTGCCTGACTTTGTGACGCAAAGCTACGTCACTTTGCACGACAAAGTCAAGAGGCAGTCCGAAGATTCGTGAGACCACCTGCGGCCGGCGTGCGGTGGGGCGGACGGGGATACGGGGGCCGCCGATGTCGATTGCGAGCGGAAGCCGGCTGTTCACCACTCGACCTCCCGCACGATCGTAGCCATCGCCGCGGCGCTGCGCTTCCCGGCAACGCGCTGGTGCAACGCGGCCAGGGGCTGATAGCTCCCGGCCTGCCTACAATGCCGCCGATGCGTCCTCGTCGTCCCGCTGCTCTCGAGCGACGGCTGTCGCGCCGCACGGCGCTGAAAGTGCCCGAGCTGACCCTCCTCTTCTGGGCCGTCAAGCTGCTCTCCACCGCGATGGGGGAGTCCACCTCGGACTACCTGGTCTTCCACATCAACCCGTACGTGGCGGTGATGGCGGGCTGCCTGGGGCTGGTCGTCGCGCTGGCCCTCCAGCTGCGGGCGGCGCGCTACCGGGCCCCGGTGTACTGGCTGGCCGTGGTGATGGTGGCGGTGTTCGGCACCATGGCGGCCGACGTCATGCACGTGGTGCTGGGGATCCCGTACCTCGCCTCGAGCGCGTCGCTGGCCCTCGCCCTGGGGGTCGTCTTCGTCGCCTGGTGGCGCACCGAGCGCACCCTCTCGATCCACCGCATCGACACGCCCCGCCGGGAGCTCTTCTACTGGGCCACCGTGATGGCCACCTTCGCGCTGGGGACCGCGGCGGGCGATCTCACCGCGGCCACCCTCGGGCTGGGCTATCTGCGCTCGGCCATCCTCTTCGCGATCCTCTTCGCCATCCCGGCACTCGGGTACCGGTTCCTCGGCTGGCACGAGATCGCGGCCTTCTGGACGGCCTACGTGATCACCCGACCCCTGGGGGCCTCGGTGGCCGACTGGCTGGGCAAGCCCTTCCTGGGCGGCCTCGGGCTGGGGGATGCCCGCGTGGCCGTGGTTCTCAGCGGCCTGATCGTGCTCCTGGTGGGGTATCTCGCGATCACCCGCATCGACGTGCGGGCCGAGGGCCGGCGTGATGCGCTGGGGATCGTGCGGGTCCGCTGACGCCGCCACCTCCCACGGGCGCGCGCAGGAAGGAGATGCCACACATGGATGCCCTCCTGTCACCTGCGAGCGGCGCTCGTGACGCGACCGACCGGGTGCAACGGCGCCAACGTTCGCTGCAGAGTTCCCCAGTTGCCGTCCGGCTCCGCGTCCGGCATGATGACCCGCCGCGCTCGCGAATCTCAGGGTCGACCCGAAGGCGGACGCTCCTGTCCGCCACCAACGTCGCGAGCGCACGAGGAGCACCATGACCGAGGTGGAGATCGCGAACGGGAGATTGCGCGTGCTGGTCGAGGGCTTCGACAAGGTGCTCGCATTGAAGAGCAGCGTGGA
>JAJYJR010000152.1 GCA_021789355.1 Chloroflexota bacterium
GCCATCACCGGGACCCAGCCGGTGGATGCGCCCAAGCCGACCGAGGCGCTGATCGGCGCCCTGGCGGCCTGCATGATCTCGGGCATCCAGCGCGAGAGCGCGGCGGCCGGCCTGCGCATCGACGCCATCGAGGTGACGGCGCATGCCACCCGCTTCGGGGGCCCGGACGGCCCTCGGCTGGGCGACTTCCGGGTCGACGTGACCGTCACCAGCCCGGAGCCCGAGCCGGCCTTGCGCCCGTTGCTCGATGCGCTTGCCTCCAACGGCACGGTGACGAACACCCTGCAGCTCGGCCAGCCCATCACGATCGAATCCCGCGTGGTGCGGGCCGCCTGATGGCGGCGCGTGCCATGCCTGCCGCACGAACCGGCCGACGTGCCGGGACGAGGAGATCCTTCGATGTTCCAGAAGATCCTGTGGGCGACTGACTTCTCGGCCCACGCCCAGGATGCCGGCCGCAAGGCGCTCGAGTGCGCGCAGTGCTCGCAGCGCCCGGTCGACGTGCTCACCGTGGTGGCGCCTGACGACCTGCCCCCGTTCCTGCTCGACGTCCCGGACCCCTTCGTCACCGAGCGTGAAGTCGAGGCAGCCGAGCAGCGCCTGGATCGCCGCTACGAGGACCGGGTCCGCAGCCACCTGCACGAGGCCACCCAGTTCCTGCGCGATGCCGGCGTGAAGACGGTGCTGCACGTTCGGGTCGGAACCCCATCCGAGCAGATCGTGCGCCTGGCGGACCAGCTCGGCAGTGACGTGATCATGCTCGGCGCTCACGGCAAGCACGGCCTGGCGGGCGTGCTCCTCGGCAGCACGGTGGACCATGTTGCCGAGCGTGCGCACTGTCCGGTGCTGGTGGTGCGTTGACCGTGGCATCCGCTGCCGACGCCGTCGAGCGTCCGACCGCCGGCGGCGTCGCGACCCCGGCCGCGCACGACGGGGGGATCGCCGGCCACGCGCGCGTCGTGCCTGGGCTCGGGGATCTCTTCGCGACGTTCTTCACCATCGGCCTGACGTCGTTCGGCATGGCCATCCTGCAGAACATCCGCTCCGTGCCGGTCCGGCGCGGCTGGATCGACCGCGAGGAGATCGACGAGGGGCTGGGGCTGGTGCAACTCTACCCGGGCGCGATCATGGTCGACCTGGTCGCCTACATCGGCTACCGGATTCACCGCGTGGCCGGGGCGGTGGTGGCCACCGCGGGGTTCGTCACGCCGGCGCTGGTGCTGATGCTCGCGCTGTCCTGGCTGTACGCGACGTACGGGGCGGCGCCCGGTGTGGCCGGGTTCGTGGTCGGCCTGGACGCCATCGTGGTCGGCGTGGTGGCGAGCGTCGCGATCGACTTCGCCATGCAGCATGCCCGCGGCACGCTGCCGGCGCTGCTGGCCGTGGCGGGCTTCGCGGTGGCCGTCAGCGGCGCCAGCCTGCTGCTCGCGGTGCTGGGCGGGCTGGCGCTCGGGGCCATCGCGGTCCGACCGGGCCGGGGCGCCGGGAACGGAGCACCCGCCGTCGCGGCCGCCCCCGGGCAGGCCGTGAGGGAGACACTCTCGTGGCGCCGCCTGGCCGTGGCCCTGGTGCCGGGTGCCCTCGTGGTGGCCGCCGCGGCGGTCGCCGCCGCCTCGAGCGGGCTGCTCTCCGCGCTCTTCCTCGACATGACGCGCATCGGGACCGTCGCGTTCGGCAACGGGTCGACGATCCTGCCGGTGCTGCAGCAGGACGTGGTCGACAGCCGACACTGGCTGAGCCTGCCCGAGTTCGGGGTTGCGATCGGGTTCGGCCAGGTGACACCGGGTCCGTTCCTGATCAGTGCCACCTTCGTGGGCTATCGCGTGGCCGGGCTGTGGGGGGGCGTGCTCGCCGCGATCGGGATCTTCGCCCCGAGCGTCGCGATGACCACGGTGGCCGCGGAGATCTACCCGTGGCTGCGGCGCTGGGCCTGGGTCAAGGGCGCGGTCGGCGGCGTCATGGCTGTCTTCGTCGGTCTGCTGGCGAGCGTGGCCCTCACACTCGGCCGCCCCGTGCTGGGGTTGCCTGCCGCCCTGGTCCTGCTCGCCGCGGCGTTCGTCGCGGTGCGCGTCGTGCGCTGGAACCTGCTCGCGGTGTTCGGGGCCGGCCTCGCCGCGTGGGCGGCCTACCTCGCACTCGGCGGCGCCTGGCATTGAAGGTGGAGGAGTTCGCCATGTACGCTCGGATCCTCGTTCCGGTCGATGGCAGCGGGCCGTCGACGCGGGCATTCCGGGAGGCCCTCCGGCTGGCCGCGGACCAGCATGCGGTCCTTCGGATCGTGCACGTCATCGACCTCGGCGTGGCACTGGCCCCGTGGGCGGAGCCCGCGTTCATCGACTACACGACGCTCGATTCGGCGCTCCACGAGACCGGACGCCGGATCGTCGACGGCGCGATCGCCGAGGCTCGCGCGGCGGGGCTCGAGCCGGAATCCGCGATGCTCGAGACCGAGGTGGACGACCCGGCGGCTGAGATCCTCGCGGAGGCGGAGCGCTGGGGTGCGGACCTCATCGTCATGGGCACCCACGGGCGGCACGGACTGGTGCACCTCATCCTGGGCAGCGTGGCCGAGGGGGTGGTGCAGCGCTCGAAAGTGCCGGTCCTTCTGCTGCGGGCCTCCGACGACGCGCCGCCGGCCGCCTGACTCGCGTTGGGCGACTGCGCCACGAGCTCCGGACCGGCGGTTCCCGCTGCTCCTAGGCGGCGTGGAGGCCGAGACGGCCGAACAGCCGTGCCTTGGACCAGTCGATCACCACCGCCCAGAGCGCCACGACCGCGAAGACCGCCGCCACCAGCACGGGGCTGAGTGCAGCCATCAACCAGCCCGCGCTGGCAACTACGGTCACGGCGGCGACCGCCCCAGCTGAGGCCGCCATGAGCCAGGGACCCGGCCGTGAGCTCCAGAGCCGACGCGGCTCGCGCACGAGGTAGACGGTCGCCTGGCTGCCGAACGCCAGCGTCACAAAGGCGAGCGTCTGCAACCGGTCTGTGCCCAGGTGGAGCGCGGCCGCGCCCATCCAGAAGACGGCGAGCGTCAGTGCCAGGGAGGGGAGCGCGACGCCCAGGGCTCCGAGCAGGAGCGGCTGCACGCGCCAGCGGTTCGGGCGCCGGGACGAAGGTGCCCGGTCGGTGGTGATGGCCATGGTGGCGAAATCGTTGGCGAAGAGCAGCAGCACCATCAGCAGCGGGCTCAGCGCGATGCGACCCGTGGCGAGGAACACCAGGCTCAGGAAGACCGGGACCTCCAGCTTCTTGATGCTCGAGTTCAGCGCGTAGGTCAGCATCCGCTGGTAGATCCGGCGGCTGAGCTCGATGGCGGCCACCACGTCCCCGAGGCCCGGCTGCGTCAGGACGATGCTGGCCGCGGCCCGGGCCACGTCGGTCGCGTTCGCCACCGCGATTCCGACCTCCGCCTGCCGCAGGGCGGGCGCGTCGTTGACCCCGTCGCCCGTCATGCCCACCACGTGGCCCTGTTCCTGCAGCCGGCGCACCAGGTTGAACTTGTCCTCCGGCAGCACGTCGGCGAGCACCGCGCAGTCTGCCGCGAGGGCACGGTCGCGGATCTCGGCGGCGTCGCAGGCCGCCCCGCCAAGTCCCACCTGCGCCGCGACGGCGCGAGCGGTGGGCAGGGTGTCCCCCGTGATCATGATCACCCGGAGCCCGAGTCGCTGCAGGTCCGCCACGAGACCCCGGGACTCGGGTCGCGGCGGATCCTGCAGGCCCACGAGCCCGGCCAGGTGCAGCGTCCGCTCGTCGCCGCTCGCCACCGCCAGGACCCGCAATCCGCGTGCGGCGAGCGCCTCCAGGTCCCGTTCGAGGGCTGCCGGCGGGTCGACGCACAGGCCGGCCACCACCGGCGGCGCCCCCTTCACCACGCGAACGGTGGCGCGGGCAGTCTCAACCCGGGCCTCGGAGATCTTGGTCTCGGGGGCGAACGGCGTGAAACTCACCCGGTGCGGGCCGGAGGGGTTGGTGACCACAGCGACCCTCGCGGCGTCGCCCGCCGCCTCGGCGGCACCGGTTCCACCAGCCTCGCCGCCCACGTCGGCGTGGCCCGCCGTGTCGGCGGCACCGGTTCGGCCGGCCTGGCCGCCCGCATCGGCATCGCCCGCCCGACCGGCCGCGCCGGCGAGGATCGCGAGGTCGATGGGGTCCTGGGTGGCGGCGTCCGAGGCCAGGCCTGCGAGGGCGAGCAATGTGCGCACGGTCTGGGGCGGGTAGGCCACCGTCTCGGACAGGGCGAGCTGGTTGAGCGTGATGGTGCCCGTCTTGTCGGTGCAGGCTACGTCCATGCTCGCCGCCTCCTCGATGGCGGACAGCCGCGTGGTGAGGACCCCTCGCTGGGTCAGCTCGTGGGCGCCGAGGGCGCCAGCCAGCGCGAACGTGGCCGGCAAGGCCACCGGAACCGAGGCGAGGAGCAGGACCACACCGAACGACAGCATGTCGACCGGCGCTCCTCCGTGGAGCAGGCCGATCCCCACCACGGCCGCCGCGAGCACCAGGTCGAGCGCGACGAGCGCGCGCACGATCCGCGTGACCACCGCCTCGAGGTGACTGGCGGTGCGGGCCGTGCGCACCAGCTCCGCGGTGTGCCCGAAGAACGTGTCGCCCGCCGTGGCGGTGACCGTCCCGGTGGCCTCGCCCCGGGTCACCGTGCTGCCCGCATAGACCGCGTGGCCGGTGCCAGCCTCGACGGGCAGCGATTCGCCGGTCAGCGCCGACTGGTCCACTTCGAGCAGCCCTTCCTCCAGCGCCACGTCGGCGGGGACCACGTCGCCCACCCGCAGGTGGACCACGTCACCGGGGACCAGGTCCTGTGCCGGAAGCCGCTGCCAGGCGCCGTCCCGCAGCACGCGCGCCATGACGTTGAGTCGCTTGCGGAGCAGCGACAGCGCCTCCTGCGCACGGTTCTCCTGCACCCAGCTGACGAGGGCGTTGAACAACAGGAGGACCGCAACGACGCCTGCCTCGAGCGTCTTGCCCAGGCCGAGCTCCAGCGCGATGGTGACCTCGAGCATCCAGGGGACCGGGGCCCAGAGCTTCGCGAGCAGCAGTCGCACCGGCGATGCGTGCTGCTCCGGGGTGATGTTGGGGCCATGCTGGCGCAGACGACGGGCGGCTTCCTCGCTGGAGAGGCCCCGTCGCTGCAGCCCACCGGTGGGCGCGCCCGCGGAGGTGGCTTCGACTTGCATGCGCCGATGATGCCTCTGACCGGTACCCCCGGTGGCTCCGCGGTGGCCGATCGGAGTGCGGCATGGGCACGTGACCCACCAGCGCCGGTGGGGACCGACGGGAGACCTCCGGCGTCCGGCATGCCATCCGGCCCCCAAGAATAGGCCGCGGGACCCGCGCGCGCCTCAGCGGAACTTGTCACAGTTGCCCATGAGATGTTGCTCCCGGCAGGCACGCGACCGATCTGACCGAACCCGCCGCCGTGACAGGGATCTCACGCCGAACTCACCGGCGGGGAGGCAACGGCCCCGCGCCCTACGCCTCCCCGCCTCCGCATGCATGACCATCGAGGCGACGCAGGACTACATGGCAGGACTGCATGAGGGACCGCAGCCAGGGTCCAACGAGCAGGGACGAGCCGCCCCTCGGGCCGCTCCATGGACGTGACGACTGCATCCGAGGCTCTCGCCGGCAGGTCGCTCCACGCTCGGACGGTGGCCGGGAGCGGTGCGTCGCCGCGGCTGCTGGTTGCACTGCTGCTGGCGTTGTCCGTGCTGGGCCTGGAGGTCGGAGGTGGCCTCCTGACGGGGAGCCTTGCCCTGCTCAGCGACGCGACCCATGTCGCGGTCGACGTCGCAGCGCTGCTGGTGGGGTTGACCGCAGGACGACTTGCGACCCGTGATCCGGACGACGCGCACAGCTACGGGTTCCACCGCATGGAGTCGATCGGCGCCCTGGTCAACGGGGCGTTGCTGGTAGCAGCGAGCGCCGCGGTCCTTGTCGAGAGCGTGGGCCGCCTCCTTGTGCCGACGCCGGTGGAGGCCTCGGGGGTCCTGGGCGTGGCGGTGCTGGCGCTGGTCACAAACACGACGTCCGCGCTCCTGGTGCACGGGATCGAACGGCGCACCAGCGCAACCCGGGTCCTTGTGCTTCACCTTGCCGGCGACGCCGCGGGCTCGTCGGCCGTGATCGCCGCCTCCCTGGTGATCCTGGCCGGTGGCCCTCCGATCCTCGACGCGGTCGCCAGCCTGGCGATCGGGCTCCTGCTCGGGGTGGCCGGCCTGCGACTGCTCGCCGACGTCGTCCACATCCTGGCCGAAGGCGTGCCAGCCCAGCCGTCGCTCGCGTCGGCCGGCGCGGCCCTGCGCTCGGTGCCAGGAACTGCGGCGATCCACGACCTGCACGTGTGGGCGCTGGCCGAGGATCTTCCGCTGGTGACGGCGCACGTCGAGCTCCAGCCCGCGGCCGAGCTGTGCGACGTCCTGCCGGCCGCGACGGACGCCCTGCGCCGGATCGGCGTCTCGCACGTGACGCTCCAGGTGGAACAGGAATTCTGCGGACAGGGCCGGGTCCAACCCGGCCCGGATTGAGCCGGCGGCGGGACGGACGTCCCGTTCACGCGGAGCAGCTAGCGGGTGCGGACTCACCACCCCGACAGGACACGAATCGCCGGAGGCAACCGGCGATCAGGCAAGGAGGAACTGGCACGATGGCGGCACCCGAGAAGCTTCTCATCTTGATCACCCACGGTGCCGACGAGGCGGAGAAGGTCACGATGCCGATGGTGATGGCCGTCGGCGCGCTGGCGTCGGAGGTGGACGTCGTGGTCGGGCTCCAGGAGGCCGGTGTCGAGCTCGCCGTCAACGGCGCGACCGAGGGAGTGGCGGCTGCGGGTTACCCCACGCTGTCGAAGCTGATGTCCGACTACCGGGAGCTCGGCGGACGCCTGCTCGCCTGCCCCCTGGGCATTGCCATGCGGGGCATCGACCGCGACACGCTGGTGGAGAACGCCGAGGTGGTCGCCGCCGGACGCTTCATCGTCGAGATGGACACGGCCACGCACGTCCTCGTCTACTGACCACCCGCGAGCTGACCCACCTGACCCGCATCGGAGCATGACCATGGACGACACCGAGATCCTCACCCAGGCGCTGGCCTTCCACGGGCACCGCTGCTGGGCCAGCACCGCCGGGGTGCGCATCGGCCTCGCCGCGATGCGGGCGCTTGGCGTCAAGCGCGCCGGCGCCAAGGAGCTGCACGCGATCATCGAGATCGGCGACTATCACGGCGGGATGTGCTTCGGGGACGGCATCCAGTTCACCACCGGCTGCACCTTCGGCAAGGGCAACATCGAGAAGTCGGGGGAGGGGAAGTTCGCGGTCACCCTGGTCGACAAGCGCACGAGCCGCGCCGTCCGGGTGGCGTACAAGCCCACCCTCCAGCCGAAGATCCGCGCGACCTCGTTCATGCAGAAGCGCGCCGCCGGGGTGCCGGCCTCGGAGATCCCCGATGCGGAGCAGCTGGAGGTCGTGCATCTCGTGTGGGACGCACCCGAGGCCGACGTGATGACGATCGGCCCGGTCGAGGCGCGCACGTGGAGCGAGCCCGAGGAGGTCGTCCGCTTCGTCGTCTGCCCCTCCTGCGGCGAGCTGGTTGCCGAGCCCTACCTGCGGGTGGCCGAGGGGAACCTGGTCTGCGCGGCCTGTTCGGGCTACCCGCGCTGAGCCGGGCAGGCTGAACGGAACCCGGCATGGTCCTCTACACGGTCGGTGGCGCCGCCGTCTTCCTCTTCTCGGGTGTCATGGCGATGGCCGGTCTCGGCGCCGCCTTCCTCTTCGTGCCGCTCTTCTACTACCTGGGCGTGCCGCTGGGCCAGGCCACCTCCACGGCGCTGCTGCTGAATGCCGTCAGCCTCTCGGCCGCGACCGTCGCCTACTGGCGCGGTCGGCTCATCGACTGGCGCGCGGGGGTGCCGGTGCTCCTCGCCGCGGTGATCCTGGCCCCGTTCGGCGCCCGCCTCACGGCCAGCGTCGACCGCCGCGTGCTGCTCGCGCTGTTCGTCTGCTTCCTCGTCTTCGCCGGCGCCATGATGCTCTTCTACCGGGCGAGCTCGGGCCGCCGCGCCATGCGCCAGGCGACCGAGGCGGGCGTGGGGGCCGGGGTGGGCGGGGTGGCCGGGTTCCTGGGCGGACTGCTGGGGGTCGGTGGAGGCAACATCATCCTGCCCGGCCTGACGTGGCTCGGCCTGGAGCCCAAGATCGCGGCCGGGACGACAGCCCTCGCCGTCTTCTTCTCTTCGCTGTCGGGGTTCGCGGGGCACGCGGCCCTGGGCGGCGTGGACCCGCGGTTCACGCTCACCATGGCGGTGCTGGCCGGCGCGGGGTCTCTCGCCGGCTCCCACGTGATGCAGACCCGACTCACCGGCCCCCAGCTGAAGCGTCTCATCGGGGTGCTGCTCTGGGTGATCGCCGCCAAGATGGCGCTCGATCTCCTGTGACCACACGGCGGCAATCACCTCCCGGCACCCCCGGACCTGCGCGTGCCGCGCAGCGGCGCCCACCGCGCCGCCCCTGCGCCGCCCGTCATGGCTGCCCGTCGCCGCCCTGACCGACCCATCACACGTCGTCGTCCGTCAGTCTCATCGGAGGTTCTCTCGTGTCCACCACCATCGCAGCAGCCCAGGAGGCGGCTGCTGAGCCCACGATCCGCCTGCGGGGCTTCCACCCCGGCTGGTACGGCGCGGTCATGGGCACCGCGATCGTCGGCATCCTCGCGTACCAGAACCCGGGGCAGCTCGCGGGCCTGGGCGATCTGCCGCGTGCCTTCGGCGTCGGCATGGTCGCCCTGGCCGCCCTGCTGGCCGTCGTGCTCGGCATCCCGTACGTGGCGCGCTGGCTCCAGCATCCCGACGCCGCGCTCTCGGACCTGCAGAGCCCCGTGGCGGGCGCCCTGTACGCGACGTTTCCGGGCGGCATCCTCGTGCTGGCGGTGGGGCTCGCCACGGTGGGGCCGTCCATCGGGGCGCCGGGCGACGTCGCGCTGGTCGTCGGGATCCTCGCCGCGGTGGGGATCGTCCTGGCGTTCGCGGTCAGCGTGATCTTCGCGCACCTGCTCTTCGTGACGCACCCGGTCGGCCCGGAGGTCTCGAACGGGGCCTGGTTCATGCCGCCCGTGGTCAACATCGTGGTGCCGCTCGCCCTGCTGCCCCTCCTCCCGCACGTGGCGGCGGCGGACGCGCCCTCGCTCCTCTTCGCCGGCTACGCCTTCTGGGGCATGGGGTTCGTGCTGTTCCTGCTGGTGGCCTCGCTGCTGTATGACCGGCTGATCTTCCATCCGCTGCCCGCCGCGCCGCTCGCGCCGTCGCTCTGGATCGGTCTCGGGCCGATCGGCGTGGGGAGCCTCGCCCTGCTGCGTCTCGCCCAGGCCGGGGCACCGATGTGGGGCACCGCGGCGCCCGTGGTGGGCACGCTCTCCTCGCTGACGGCGGCCACCCTGTGGGGCTTCGGCCTCTGGTGGCTGGCCTCGGCGATCCTGCTCCTGGCGGCCTACCTGCGCCGCGGCCAGTTCCCCTACGGGCTGGGCTGGTGGGCCTTCACCTTCCCCCTGGGCGCCTACACGGCGAGCACCGTCGCGCTCGCGCGCGGCTGGCACATGGGCTGGCTGGAGGGCGCGGCGCTCGCGCTCTTCCTGCTGCTGCTCGTGTTCTGGGCGGTGGTGTCGGTCGGGACCCTGCGGGCGCTGGCCACGGGCGAGGTCTGGCGGCGCTGAGTGTCGGCACCCGAGCGCAGCGAGGTGGGGCAGGGTTTCATGTCGGCGACGAACCGTGGTTCCGGGAGGCTCCCGGCGGCGGTCCAGGTGGAGGGCCAGAGGGCGTGCCCTCGCAGGGCCAGGTGCCACTGGGTCATCACAGCAACGCTTGACACACTGGCCGCTGAGATGCTGACCTCAGATGCCATCTGACCGGTTCATCGCCCCGCACGCGCAGGGAGGCGCCCATGCGTACTGAACTGCCGGTCCTGCCGGACCTTCGACTCGACTCACCGGCCCCCGACATCCAGGCGTCCCTGGCCGTTGCCGGCCTGCTGGCCGACCGAACCCGGATGGGCATCCTGCGGCTCCTGCGCGACGGCCCCTACTGCGTGTGCGAGATGGCGGCCATCCTGGGCGAGCGGCAGAACAACGTGAGCAACCATCTCGCGCGGCTGCGGGAGGCCGACCTCGTGCGGCCCACGCGCGCAGGCGCAGACTCGCGACGCGTCTACTACGAGCGCGACGAGGCGGCCTGTGCCGCCGCCGAGGCTGCCCTTCGGGACGTGCTCGGATGACCACCCTCGCCGTCCGTCGGCCGCGGCCGCCGCTCCCCATGATCGTCGTCACCGCCGTCGTCGCCTGGCTCGTCGCCTGGTTCGCGGAGAGCCCGCTCGCCGACTGGCTGAGCTACGACCTGCTGCGCCTCGAGCGCGGCTCGCACCTGGGCGGGGCGGTGGACTTCTTCCTGGCCGACGTGCCCAAGGTCTTCCTGCT
>JAJYJR010000153.1 GCA_021789355.1 Chloroflexota bacterium
AGCGTCCCGACCTGACGCTGCCGCGCCTGCTCGTGGTGGTGGACGAATGGAAGCAGGCGATCGACGGGTCTGCCCAGTCGGTCGAGCTGGCCGCGCTGGCCGGGCGGCTGATGCGGGTTGGCCGCAAATGGGGCGGCCGGGTCTGGTTGATCGCCCAGGAGCCGAAGAAGGGATCGGGGCGGGATGTCACCTTCCCCAGCGACATCATGACGAATGCGGGCGTGCGGATCGCGCTGGCGGCGAAAGCGAACCCGTTGCTGTGGCGGCTGATGCTCGGGGAGACGCGGCGATTTGACGACGACCGGCCACTGCTGGCGGACGAGACCGGCAAGATCCCGGTGGGGCGCGGCATCATGCTTTCGTCCAGCAGCGCGGCTGCCTTCCAAGGCCTGTACATCGGCCGGGATCCCGACCGCGAAGACAGGGACGACAATTCGACCGAGCTGACCCGGTTTCTGGCAAGCGCGAGTCGGACGGCCACCATGGGGCCGGAGGCACGCCTGCTCGTCGAGCGGCCGTATGCGCCATCCGGGCGCGTGCTCCGCGTGGTGATCGATCCACAGGTGCCGGGCGACGCGGCCGTGCAGATCGAGTACGCCGCTGCCGCGCCGGGATCGTCTCCCGTCAAGCCTCGCTCGGATTACACCAGGATCTTCGACCCGCCCACGCGCGCCGATCGCATGGATCGGCCACGGGATCCGAACGCGCCGTATCGGGAGGACGACGAGCCGGACCCCGATGACGAGCCGTCGCCGCGGCGTCCGACGCAGGTGGAGACGCGCCGCCTGGAGCCCCTGACCGCGCTGCGGTTCCTGTATCGGGCACAGCTCGTCTCCGATGCCGAGGGCGGTGGCCCGATCGAGGTCTCGCGCGCGAAGTTGGCCGAGCTGATCCGCCAGGACGGGCGCATCGCGCCCGGGAACGTGCAGCTCACCTATGCCCTGCGCCTGCTGCGCAACCACGGGCTGCTCGCCGACGAAGGGCGCTTCGCCCGACTCGCCTATGGCGACTGGAGCGAGGCCCGCGATGCGCTCCGCGACGCCCCGGAGGATGCGGACGGACCCGACGACGAAGACGACCCGGAGGGCCCGGACGGCGCATCGGCCGACGAGGCGACCGACCCGGCCGATGGCGAGGATGACCCGGACGCGGCGGCCGATGGCGACGAAGGATAGCGCCGATCCGTCGTCCGGCTGACGGACCGATCGAGCCCAGGCACTCCCGGCCTTGCTGTCCGGGTGCTGTCCCGAGACTGGCCCGTCGCCGGTCTCGCGCGCGCACGCGCGCGCGCTGGCGGGCCGGTCCCTGCCAGCGAGGACCGATCCAGGACAGGTTCGGGACAGCGACGCGGGGAGCCGAAGAGGGCCGCGAACGCGCGCGGCGGGCCACCGATTTGGTGCGTGGATCGTTGACTTCCCGCGGGTCTGACCGAGCCTCCTTCGTCCGCCGCGATCCACCCGATGGAGCAGTCAGGCCGTCGGCGACGGACGAGGGAGCGAACCCCATGACCCGTCGCAGTCGGTCCGCTCGTCGGGTGCGTGCGGCCGCCGAGGCCGAGCGCGTGCGCCGCTGGCGCGAGGCGCACGCCGCTGACCCGGACTTCTTCGAGCGCAACCGCCTGCGCCAGCTCTTCCGCCTCTACGGCCTGGATCCCGAGCGGGCCCACACCCTCTTCGACGCCTTCTACAACCGCTGCGCCATCTGCGGGGAACCCGAGACCGCGGTCTCGCGGACCGGACGGCCGAAAGCCATCAGCGTGGATCACGACCACGACACCGGACGCATCCGGGGCGTGCTGTGCGATCGCTGCAACCGCGCGCTGGGCTACCTGCGGGACAACCCAGACCTGCTGCGGCGTGCGGCCGACTACCTGGAGCGCCCGCCCTGGGAGGGGATCAACGCGGCATGACCCGCCCGCCACGCCGTCATCGAGCGGCATGAACGAGATGCATGGCATCGGGCGCCGAATCCCTTGCGCGCCCCGGCCGCCGCGCCGAGAGTGAAGCGGTGATGGATCCCGAGCCCGACCTGTACGCGATCCTGGGGGTGCCGCCCACGGCGAGCGAGCACGCGATCACGCTTGCCTATCGGGGCCAGATCAAGCGGGTCCACCCCGACTACGCCATCTCCGACGCGGACCGCCGGCGGCGCACGACGGCCTCGGCCACCCTCAACGACGCCTATGCGGTGGTGAGCGATCCGCTGCAACGCGTCGAGTACGACCTGCGTCGCGCGCGCCGGACGGCCGCCGCGCTGCGGGCCGCGGTCAAGGCCGACGAGGCGGCGAGGCACGCGGCCGGCGCACCAGTCCGCGCCGATGCATCTCCCGCCTCGGACCGAGCCGGCCGCACCCCCGGGGCGACCCACGCGGCGCCCGACCCGTCCGACACGGCGTGGACCTGGCTGCGCGCGACGCACGAGGGCCAGTGGGTCGCGCTCGTCCTGGCCGGCCTGGCGATCTGGCTCTTCGGCCTGGCGACCCCCCTGCCCCGGCAACCGGGCCCCGACCTGACGCTGCTCGTCGCGGTCCTGCTGGCGCAGCCGGTGCTCGCCGGGCGCTGGCACGAAACCCCGGCGTCGGACCTGGTGCACGCGGCGACCCGCGTGATCCGGGCGGCCATGCACGGCGCCCGCGCCCTCGTCCGCCTGGCCGCTCGCGCACCGTCCAGTCCGGCCTGATCCGCGCGGTGCCGCCGCGCCACAGACCTTGACGCCGCGACCGATCCGCCGACCCTCCTGCCGTTTCGACGACCGGCAATGGGTCGCCGGCCAGGCGGACGGAGGCGGCGAGATGGCAATCCGGGTCACGGTTGAGCTTCGGCCCTTCGGTGCAGGGGAGCCGGAGACCATCGGGATCCTCGACATCGGCAACCGCGACGCCACGGGCGAGCTGTGCGACTATGACTATCGGTTCGCGGCGCCGGGGCGGGATGGCCTGCTCCGGTTCGGTCCCTGGTACGTGGTGCGCGCGCACGATCGGCGGCAGGGCGTCTGGGTGCTGGTCGGCCAGATCCTCGCCCGGCGCGCGGCTGGCGACGAGGAGTTGTCCGACCACGCGGGGGACTGATCGGCGAGCGGAGCGCGTCGGTGGGCGCCCGGTGGCCGCCCAATCGGCACCGTCGATGCGGGAATTGCCCCGATGCGGGCGCGACGCGCCGGACCGCGCGCTACCAACGCGGCTCGCGCGATGGGTGCGCTCGAAGGAGCGGCTGTAGCGGATGACCGCGGCGATGGTTACCGAACCGCGGGCCGTGACGCTCGCCCACGTGTCGCCGCCCATCGGCGACAATCGGCACTGATGACGAGCGCGCAGGCGCGGGCCGAGCAGCATGAGCAGGCGGCTCGAGCCGCCCCGCCCGAGCAGGACGCGGTCGAGTGGGGTCGCGCCGCGATGGAGTGGCTCACGACGCCTGAGTTCGCGCGCGCAGGCGCGTGCTGGGCCCACCAGGCCGACGACCGCGGAGCCGCTCGACCGCCGGCACACGGCCGTTCTCGTTGCGAGTGGACTCGGCACCTACTGCGACGAATCCCATCCAGAGTGGCGGCCCGGTCCCCATTCCGTCCGTGCGGCCCCAACGTGGGAACACTCGCACCGCTTCTCGCGGCCCCCAACGCCCAGCCTTCCGACCCGCAACCAACTCCGACCGGCCACACCGGGCGTTCGTGCGCATCGGGCCCCGACCCCGGCAACTCCCGTGACACCCTGGCTCGAGTTCCGCGCCGACGAGCTACCCTCCTGACGTCGGGCGCATCACCGTGGCATCAGTGAGAGCCGCCCTCACGTTCTCGAGATGGTGCCGCATCGCCCGTTCCGCAGCTGCGCCATCATGATCTGCGATGGCCTGGACGAGCGTGCGGTGCTCCTCAAGCGACACCCGTGCTCGCCCGGGAACGAGGATCGTGCGGTACTGGAACCGAACCATCTGGGCTTGAAGTGCGGCCAGAAGCTTCTGCACAGTTTCGTGACCAGAAATGTCGAGAATGTAGGCATGGAGGATGGCGTTCACCCCGGAGTACCGCAGCAGGTCTCCGCAGCTCACCAACGCGGTCATCTGGTCGACAAGGTCCCATAGATCGGCGACTTGGGATAACGTGGCGCGTTCGGCAGCGCGCTTTGCAGCGAGCCCCTCCAGAACCTCGCGCGTCTCGGTGAGCTCGATGGCCTCCGACTCGCTGATCATTCGGACGCGGGCCCCTCGGTGCGGCTCGTGAACTACCAGACCCTCCTGTTGGAGCCGCGCAAGAGCCGTCCGCACCGCCGTCCGCCCGACGCCGAAGCGGGAGACAAGATCCGCCTCGACGAGGTGTTCGTTAGGCATCAGTTCCCCTGATGTGATGGCGTCACGGAGACGCTGATAGCCGTCGGCGACCGCCTCCCCGTGCAGACTATCCGGTCTCATCGTGGCGCCCCGGACCGTCGTCGGCGGCAGGCGCAAGCACGCAGGGCGAGGGCCTGACGCGAGCGACTCCGCGCGCCCAAGACATTCCGTGAGCGCGACGTAACCGCTCGGTGCCCGAGGGCGATGCCCGCCAGCGAGGCCTCCCCTTGCTCAGGACGCAGGACATGCGGCTCATTCATGGCCGGTGGATTCGCTCGGCTGTCAAAGGCCTGCCCTTTCCCCCCGCATCGCCCGCACCGTCAATCACGTCCGCCTCCCTCCCACCAGCATGCCAGACACGCCGCGTGGCGGCACGGCCCGCATTGCGAGCTTCACCAGAACCGCACCATGGCGGGCCGCATGAGAACGGTCGCGTCGGCTTCGAGAAGGCTCCAAGCGAGCTCGCCCCCATCGATTCGCCATGTGATGATGCCAGACGACGGGTTGACTGTCCACAAGATTGCCGATAATCTTGGCGACATTCACAGTGCGCATGCATCGAAGGGTCTCCGCCAATGGCCTGGCAGCAGCCGTCCCGCGTCACTATCGTCGAGCAGGCGACGCTCCGGCGCCCGAACGTGTTCGGTCCAGACGTCATCTCACTCGCGTCCGGCGACCCGTCTGGACTCGTGCCACGCGCCGTCGTCGAGGCTGTCGAGAAGGCGGTCGGTGAGGCCAAGTTTGGCTACGCGCACCCCGACGGACTGCCCGCGCTTCGGACTGTCGTTGCGGGCCAGTTGAGCCAGGCGACGGGCAGAGAGCTGGGCGCCGCGGATGTCCTGGTCACCAGTGGCGCCAGCTCCGGGCTCGGCGCGGTGGCGTTCGGCCTCTTGAGCCCGGGCGACCGCGTTCTCCTCCCGAGCCCGGTCTACTCGCTGTACGCGGACGTGGTGCGGCTCGCCGGGGCGATCCCGGAGTTTGTGTCCTGCGAACCTCCGGACTACCAGCTCCCGCTCGACGACCTCGAGACCGCCGCGGACGGTGCAGCGGCGATCTTCATCTGCAATCCCTGCAATCCGACCGGAGCTGTGTACCCGCCCGCTGCGTTGCGGTCGCTCGGGGCCATCGCGGAACGGCACGATCTGCTTGTAATCTCGGACGAGGCTTACTCGAGCGTCATCTTCCCGCCGGCGCAATTCAGCTCGGCGATCTCGATCCCGGAGCTGGCACCCCGCGTCGTCCTCGTCGACACGTTCTCCAAGCGGCTCTGTATCACGGGGTTACGCCTCGGATATGTCACCGCCGCCCCCCCCTACCTGAGTGCCATCCGTCGAGCGCACCGCACCCTCGTGGGCCCCGTGAACACGCCTGTCCAAATGGCGATCGCCCGGGTTCTGGCCGACGAAGCGACATTCCGGACAGCGCTTCTCGAGGAGTTCACGGCCCGCCGCGCGGACGTGTTCGCCGAGCTCTCGACCGCGCCCGAAGTGTCCTTCCAGCCACCGAGGGGGACGTTCTACGCGTTCTTCGCGATACGGGGCGTGGCCGACTCGGATCGTGCCTCGCGGGCTCTCGTAGCGCACGGGGTGGCGGTCCGACCTGGGGCCGAGTTCGGCAAAGGGGGCGAGGGCTCTATCCGTGTGGCGTTCTGCGGTGACCGAACCGAGTTGCGCGAGGGGCTCCGTCGGCTCGTTGCCGCGATCCCCGCCGTTCAGGCGTCACAGGAGGCGTGAGGGTCATGCGACATCGCAGCATCGAGATCGACGGCCTACGTCACAAGGCGCCCATACCAATGGCGGCAGCGATCGGACCCCTGCTCTGCACCTCGGCAATCATGGGCATCGATCCGACGACGGACCATGAGCCTGCCGACCCGGCCGCGCAGATCACCTTGGCATTCCGCAACCTCGAGCACGTCCTCCACAACGCCGGTTTCAGCGCGGAGGATGTCGTTCACCTTGCGGTCCTGCTGAGCAGCGACGACTACCGCGAGCTCGTCAACGAGCAATGGACGCGCATGTTCCCCGTCTCAGAGGACCGGCCGGCTCGTCACACCACCCTGACGGCATTCAAACCGGGTCGCGTGGTGCAGCTTGAGGCTATCTGTTTCAAGGACTCCGGGGAGTCGTAAGAGAAGTCGCTCGTAGTGGAGGAGACACCACGATGGCCGGTCACATGAGCCACGCATTCAGATCCGTGGCCATCTCGTTGGTCCTGACGGTCGCGCTGGCCGCAGTCGGAGCGTGCTCAGGCAGCGCGACGACCCCGACACCGTCGACGCCGAGCGCGGCTCCGGCTGGCAGTGCCGTGCCGAGCGCTGCGCCAAGCACTGGGGTCACCTCACCTTCCAGCGCGCCGGCAAGCTTGGCAGCAATCAGCTTGCCCGCGGCCATCACGCAGGCCGGCTACATCAACGTAGCGACGTACCCCGGCCATCCACCGAATAACTTCCTGGCACCGGACGGGACGACTGTGATCGGCGTGGATGCGTCGATCCGTGACGTCCTCGCGAAGGAGCTGGGCGTCCAGTTCCAGATCCAGAAATACTCGAGCTTCGCTGGCCTGATCCCCGCGCTCCTCTCGAGCCGCGTGGACATGATCATGTCGGGTATGACGGACACCAAAGTGCGCGAGCAACAGGTGAACTTCGTCGACTATCTCGATGTCGGCAGCAGCATCCTCACCCAGGCCGGCAACCCGGAGCACATCACGGGCTCAGACAGCCTATGCGGCCTCGAAATCGCTGCTACGGCAGGAACCACGGCCATCGCCGAGATGCAGTCGCAGTCCACGCAGTGCACGACTGCCGGCAAGAAGGCGGTCAACGTTGTGCAGTTCCCGAGCAACACCGAGGCGGTGCTGCAGGTAACGGACGGTCGTGCGGCGGCCACTATCACTGACTTTCCCGTAGCGACCTACGAGGCGCAGCACTCGGGCGGGAAGCTGCAGGTCGCAGGCCAGCCGTTCAACGTCAGTCCCTATGGCATTGCCGTGCGGAAAGACGAGACGCAGTTGCAGAACGCCCTGCAGGCAGCCGTCCAACAGGCGATCAATGACGGCAGCCTGAAGGCGGCGCTCCAGCAGTGGCAGGTGAGCTCGGCCGTGCCTGCGACGTGCACGATCAACGGAGCGACCCACTGATCGTACCTGCGCCGCCTGCAAGTTGCGTCACCGGCGGACGACGATGAGCCGACGGAGGAGCGAGCGGCGCCGTCGGCTCATCGTAACCGCCGTGGCCCTCGTAGTCCTCGTCGTCCTGGCTCAGGTAGCGTATTCGGTCGCCACCGACCCGCTGATCCACTACCCCGCAATCGGGGAATACCAGTTCGCGCCGACGATCCTCTCTGGGGTCGTCGTGACGATAGAGCTGACGGTCCTATCACAGATCATTGGCATCGTCCTGGGCGTGGTGTTCGCCCTCGGCAGGCTCAGTCGCAACTGGCTATTGCGGACGGTGGCCGCCGGCTACATCTGGTTCTTCCGCGGCACGCCGGTTCTGATCCAGCTGATCTTCTGGTACAACCTCGGGCTCATCTTCAAGACGCTCGGCATAGGAGTGCCGGGCGGCCCGACGCTGATCTCGGTATCGACGAATGCTTTGATCAGCGGCTTCACGGCCGCCCTGCTCGGCCTTGGGTTGAACGAGGGAGCGTACATGGCGGAGATTGTCCGTGGCGGGATCCTGGCAATCGATCGAGGCCAGAGCGAAGCCGCGCGCGCCCTTGGCATGACGCCGAGCCAGGTAATGCGCATCGTGATCCTGCCCCAAGCGCTGCGTGTGGTTGTGCCTCCGACGGGCAATCAACTGATCAACATGCTGAAGGTGACGTCGCTCGTGTCCGTCATCGGCGGCGGCGACCTCCTCACCAACTCGGAGTACGTCTCCTCGCAGAACTTCCTCGTGGTCGAGCTTCTGGTCGTCGCAACTCTCTGGTATCTGGCGCTAACCACTGTCGCCACGATCGCAGAGCAGGCGCTGGAACGCAGGCTCGTGTACGGCAGCAGTCAGGTAGCCGAGCCAGCCCAAAGCCGCCGTCAGCAAAGAGTGGCCTGACGGATGTGTAGGCATCATGGCTGAGATTCTGCTCGTCGAGGACGCGCGCAAGGCGTTCCGCGACCGCGAGATCCTGCGTGGTGTTAGCTTCACTGTCGAGCGCGGTGCAGTGGTCTGCCTGATCGGGCCGTCCGGTGCGGGCAAGACAACCCTGCTGCGCTGCATCAATCACCTTGAGACGCTCGAATCCGGACGGATCCTGGTCGACGGACGCATGATCGGTTACGACGAGATCGACGGTGAGTTGCGGGAACTTCCCGAGCGTCTCATCGCGGGACGCCGCGTCGATGTCGGGATGGTGTTCCAGCATTTCAATCTGTTCCCGCACATGAGTGCTCTGCAGAACATCACGGCGAGCCTTGTCGCCGTGCGGCATCTTGACCGTGAGACATCGGAGCGTCGCGCCCGCGACCTCCTCGCTCGCGTCGGTATGGCGGAGAGAGTCGGGTCGTACCCGCACCAGCTCTCTGGCGGTCAACAGCAGCGGGTAGCGATTGCCCGTGCGCTCGCGATGGAGCCCAAGCTGATGCTCTTTGATGAGCCGACGAGCGCGCTCGACCCGGAGCTGGTCGGAGGTGTGCTGGAGGTAATGAAGAGCTTGGCGGCGGACGGCCTGACGATGGTCGCCGTGACCCACGAGATGGGGTTCGCGAGAGACGTTGCGGACCAAGTGATCTTTATGGATGACGGCCTGATCGTCGAGTCCGGTCCGCCCTCGCAGGTGCTTGTCACTCCCACGGAGCAGCGGACGAGAGACTTTCTGCGTCGCATCTTGTAGACCACACGACCTGTGGAGGAAACGCCCCATGACGCATAGCTTGACAACGGACATCGAGGCTACGCGGCCACGCCGACTTCTCGTGATCGGCGCCCATGCAGCGGACTTCGTGTGGCGGGCAGGTGGGGTGATCGCCTTGACAACACAGCACGGCGGTGCCGCGAGGGTCGTGGCGCTGACCTACGGTGAACGGGGCGAGTCGGGGGAGCTGTGGAAACAGGAGGGCCAGACGATTGAGAACGTGAAACGCGTGCGCCACCAGGAGGCGGAGCGAGCGGCTCGGGTTCTGGGCGCCGACCTCATCGCGCTGGATCTGGGTGACTACCCGTTACAAGTCGACACGGTCGGTCTCGAGCGGATCGCCGAGATGATCCGGACGTTTGCGCCGGATGCCCTCTTGACCCATACGGACTACGATCCCTTCAACCAAGATCATACTGCCGCCTACGAGGCGACCGCTCGAGCCCGCACCCTCGCCGCAGGAGCAGGCGTTGAGAGCGCGTTCCGCACGGTCACGCCACCCGACCTCCTGCTCTTCGAGCCTCACCAGTCGGAACTATGCCATTTCACCCCCACGACATTCGTTGACATTACATCCGTAATCGAAATGAAACGCGCCGCAATGGCGGAGATGAAAGCGCAGCAGTACCTGCAGGTTTACTACGACCAGCTTGCGGAACGCCGGGCCAATCACGCGCGACGGGTCTCTGGCGACGGCGAGATCAGATACGCCGAGGCGTTCCAGCGGATGCTTCCACAAGTGGTGGCGCAGCTGTGACCGGCAAGCGGGCGCAGCCATTGGGCACAGGTTCGCGCAACACGGGCAGCGACGTCTATACGCAACTTGCGTCCTTGGGAACGGCCACAGTGTACGAGGCGGCGGGACGGGTCGGATTGATCGATCTCGAGCTTCACCAGGTGATCGGGAGGTCGCGCGTGGCCGGACCGGCACGCACCGTTCGCTGCGGCCAGGACGACAATCTCATGGTGCACGCGGTGATGGCCCACGCGGCGCCCGGCGACGTGGTCGTGGTGACGATGCCCAAGCCGGCCGCGGTCGGAGTTGTCGGTGAGCTCCTGGCCACGCAGGCCAAGGTGCGCGGCGTGGCCGCGCTACTCATCGACGCAGGCGTGCGCGACGTTGAGGAGCTGCGCCGACTCGGGCTGCCGATCTGGGCGCGATACATTCGGGTGCGCGGGGCGACGAAGGTCACGGTGGGCTCGATCGACGAGCCCATATCGGTGGGCGGGGCATCGATCCGACCCGGCGACGTCGTCGTACTCGACACCGACGGCGCGGTCGTAGTCGCTAA
>JAJYJR010000154.1 GCA_021789355.1 Chloroflexota bacterium
TGGAGCTCTACCTCAACACCGTCTACTACGGGGAGCAGGCCTACGGGGTCGCGGCAGCGGCGCGCCACTATTTCGACGAACCCCTTTCGAAGCTGACGCTGGGGCAGGCGGCGATGCTGGCCGGGCTCCCGAAGGCGCCGGTGGGCCTGGACCCGTTCCTCCACCCCCGCCAGGCCACCGCGCGGCAGCACCAGGTCCTGGACGCGATGGTCTCCACCGGGGCGATCACGGCCGCCCAGCGCGCGGCGGCCGAGAAGCAGAGCCTCAGGCTCAAGCGCTGGAGCCTGCCGGCACCGCCGGTCCCCTGGTTCACCGACCGGGTCATCGCCGAGGCCAGCCAGCTGATGGGCGGCTACAGCGTCCTGGCCTCCTGCGGGTGCCGGATCATCACCACGCTCGACTGGGGCCTGCAGCGGGTCGCACAGCACGACGTCACGAGTTTCGTCGCGAAGCTCCCGAAGAACCTGAACGTCAACAACGGCGCGCTGGTCGCGCAGGACCCGGCGACCGGCCAGATCCTCGCCTACGTGGGATCGGTGAACCCCGCCGACCACAGTCCGAAGGTGCAGGGACAGTTCGACTCGGCCGGCGTTGCGCTGCGTTCCCCGGGCTCCACCTGGAAGCTGATCACCTACCTCGCCGCCATGGAGTACGGGCACCTCACCGACGCCTCCACCCTGTGGGACATCCCGATCAAGTTCGCGCCCGGCTACGTCGGGGTCGACTCCGAGCACGACTTCAACGGTCTCATCACCGTGCGACAGGCGATCCGCGAGAGCCGGAACGTGCCGGCGATCCAGGCCATGCTCGCATACGGCGGCGTGCCGGCCATGGAGAACATGGCTTACCGCCTGGGCCTCGGCGTGCCGTTCGCGCCTGGCGAGACGGGGCCCTCGCTGGCCATCGGCACGCACTCCGTGCACCTCACCGACATGGTCGAGATGTACAGCACGGAGTCGAACCTGGGGCTCCGCGTCACCCAGAACGACCTTCTCCGGATCGAGAAGCCCGACGGAAGCGTGGTTCTCCCGCCAGCGCCGACGCGGACGCAGGTGGTCAACTCCGGGCTGGCCTGGGAGTTCCTGAGCGTCCTGCAGGACAACGCGAATCGGAACCGCGGCTGGATGGACGGACCGTTCGCCGACCTCGGCCGCCCGGCCGCGGTCAAGACCGGGACCGAGGCGAACTTCCGGGACCTGTACACAGTGGGGATGGTCCCGCAGATGGTGGCCGGCGTGTGGCTGGGCAACGCGGACAACAGTCCCATGAACTCGGCGTTCCAGTCCAACGTAGGGCCGCTCGTGCTCTGGCACCAGTTCATGTCCGACGCGATCAAGCTCAAGCAATGGCCCGCGATCGACTGGCCGCGTCCCTCGGAGCTGGTGCCGGCCCAGGTCTGCGCGAACTTCTCCGAGTTCGCCGGGTACGGGTTCGACGTGAACGGCCCCGACTGCCCGTTCGGGACTACCACCAGCTGGGTGATCCCGGGCTTCAACGATCCCGCGACCCTGCTCGCCCTGCGCCCGAAGCCCTTCGGGACCTACCTGACCGACGGGCTGGGCCACGTCCTGCCGCCGCAGTGCACCGTCGGGATCCCGGCGACCGGCGTCCTGGCCCAGGCCGAGCTGCCGCAATGGCAGCCGTACCTCGACACCTGGGTGGCAAAGGCAAAGGCCGGCCTGGAGAACCACGGAGGGTACAACCTCCAGGAGACGTTCCCATGGAGCACGACGAACTGGCTGCTGCCCCCCACCGGGACGTCCTGCTCGGTGTCCTGGAGTTCCCTCTTCACCGGCCCGGGCGCGGCGAGCCCGGCACCGTCGGGGGCGGCGGGAAGCCCCGGCCCCGGGCCGAGCGCCGCCGCGGGCGCGAGCCCCGCGCCGGCTGCCTCGGGATCACCGGCGTCGACCCAGCCACCGGGAGCGCCGCCCCCTCCGTCACAGCGGCCGTGATGAACGCCGCGTGATCTCGAGCAGCCGGTCGACCTGGTAGCCGGACTCGTCGCTGGCGCGGTCGAGCTCGCGGGCGAGTTCGAACGCCCGGACCGCCGCGCCCCGGAACGATCCGTCCGAGGTCAGGCGGAGCCGCAGCTCGACCAGCTGGAGCAGGAACGACCAGCGGACGAGGCGGTCGAACGCGTCGCGGTCGAACCACGTCGTGCCGCCGTACTGGTTCACGCCCAGGTAGCGGGCGGCTGCAGGATCGGCGATCCATGACGCCGCGATACGGGCCACCAGCGGCGCGCGAACAGCCTGCGGCTCGGCTGCGGCCCGTGGTTCGCCCTCCGTCGAGGTGCCGGCGGCGGTCAAGGCGGCGTCCTCGCACAGCGCCGACAGGGTCTCGGGGTCGGGCAGCGCGAGCAGCACGCGCAGCGTATCCAGGGCCCGGCCCACCGCCGGCTCGTCCAACCCCAGCTCCCGGAGCCCGTCCGACGCGGGCCCCACGAGCCCCCATGCGTCGAGCCAGGCGCGGCTGCGCGTGCCGGCCCCGTCCGTGCCCTTGACGCGACCCAGTGCGCCCAGGAGCGTCCAGTCGAGCAGCGCCGCCCACGTCGACAGGTCGTCGGGGAACTCGTCGCGGAGCCGCGCGGCCACGGCGGTGAAGGTGGCCTCCCCACTGACGAGGCTGGCCCCCGCGCCGGCAGCCGACGGCGTGCCTCCGGCGACCCCGCGCAGCCCCGCCAGGCCGGGCAACCCCAGCACGACCCCCAGCCGCCGGCGCACCTCGGCAGCGACCGTCCCAGGGCCCTCCCATCCGCCGGCAATCCGTGCCGCCGCCTCGAGCGCGGCGCGTGCCCGTGCCTCCGCCTCGTCGAGCGCCGCGTCCGCCGCCCGCGGCTCGCCTTCCTGGGCCGCGTCCAGTCGCGCGGCCATCAGGCGGCGCAGGCTCTCGCCCGACACGAGGGCACGCACGGGGTCCTGGATCGGTCTCAGCGCCAGGTCGCGGAGGGCCGCGTCGATGCTGGGAACCCCGCCACCGCCGAGCTGCCGGGCCAGCTCCGAGTACAGCCCGACATCGTCGCGGACCTCGCGCACGTCGACGAAGACGTGGCACTGGTAGGCGCCGAGCTCGATGTACATGCCGCGCTCGCACAGCTCGCGGCTCGAGCGCAGGTACTCCAGCCCGGTCCGCTGGTCCCGGAAGACGCAGTACCGCCCGTCCTCGCCGGTCAGCCCCAGCCCCTCGCCGAGGGTCCGCCGGACGATGGTCTTCTCGTCACCGGCGCCCTTGACCGCGTACCCCACCGACTGCCGGATCCAGCCCCGCGCCTCCGCGTAGCGGTTGTGGTACACGACCAGGCTGCGCTCGCCGCCCGCGCGGTTCGAGTAGGCGAAGACGTCCTCGTTGACGTGGCCCGCCGGATCGACCAGGTCATAGAGGAGGAAGTCGCGCACCTCGGCGAAGAGGTGGCGCCGGTGCAGCAGCGGGAACAGGTCGTGCTCGTGGCGCGCGACCAGCCACTCGTTGGGCCGCTCGTCCCAGTAGGCGCGCCGGAACTCCATGCCGTACCTCTCGGCGTAGCCTTCCACCTGGCCATGCCCGAACATCGGGAGCCCGGGCATGGTGGCCATCAGCGTGGCGATCCCGAAGTACTTGTCGCCCGTCCCGAACTGGTCGATCGCGGTGCGCTCGTCCGGGTTGTTCATGAAGTTCACGTATCGCTTCAGGATCTCCGGGTCGAACTCGAGCGTGTTCCGGATCACGCTCCGGTAGTTCGCGTTCTCCTCGTCGCGCAGCATGTTCATGAACGCGCTGTTGTAGACGCGGTGCATGCCGAGTGTCCGGACGAAGTAGCCCTCCATCAGCCAGAACGCCTCGGCCAGCAGCAGCGTGTCGGGCGCCTCCGCCGCCACCCGGTCCACCACCTCGCGCCAGAACTCGACCGGCATGCGCTCGTCGAACTCGGCCCGCGTCATGCCGTGCTCGGCGCGCGACGGGATGGCCCCGCCGCTGCCGGGCTCGGGGAACCAGAGGCGCTGGTAGTGCTTCCTGGCCAGGGTCATGGCGGCGTCGAAGCGGATGACCGGGAACCGGCGGGTGACGGCCAGGATGGTCTGGATGACGGCCTCGCGCACCTCGGGCTTCAGGTAGTCCAGCTGCGCGGTGTCGTTCCAGGGCATGCTGGTGCCGTCGTTGCCGTGGTAGATGAAGCGGTTCTCGCCGGTCGCGCGGTCCTCGCGCCGAAAGACGACCGCCGCGTCGCTGTTGTCGTAGTAGTGATCCTCGATCCAGAGCCCCACGCGCCCGTCCGGCGAGAGATCCGGTCCACCGTACGAATAGGCGGGGTACGGCGGGCTGTCGAGCGAGACGAACCAGTCGGGGTGCTCCATGACCCAGGCCGAGTCGATCCCCATGTGGTTCGGGACCATGTCGCTGGCCAGCCGGATTCCCCGTCGCCAGGCGCGCTCGCGCAGGTTCTCGTAGGCGGCCTCCCCACCCAGGTCGTCCGCGATCCGGTAGTCGAGCAGCGAGTACGCCGACGCCACCGCGTCGGGGTTGCCCCGCAGCCGCTTGATCCGCTCCGAGGCCCGGCTGCGCTCCCAGAGCCCGATCAGCCAGAGCCCGGTGAACCCCCACCGCGCCAGCCGGTCGAGTTCCTCGTCCGGCACCTGGTCGAGCCGCCGCACCTCGCGCTGGTAGGCCTTCGCCAGCTGGTCGAGCCAGACGTAGGTGCTCTTCGCCATCAGCACCAGGCGCGGCATCCAGTCGCGGTCCATGCTGAAGCGCTCCGGCTCCAGCTCCTGGTCGCCAAACTGGTAGACCCCGACGCGCTGTCCGCGCGCCAGGGCCGCCGCCTCATCCGCGCCGTGGAAGCGCAGCCAGAGGGCGCGGTCCTCCTCGCTCAGCACGTCCAGGCTCAGCGCAAGCCGGCCGCCAAGCAGACCCTCGAGCAGCAGGCCCCAGCGTTCGCGGATGAAGCGCAGCTGGCCGGACAGCGAGTCCGGCGAGGCGATCGCGGGGCTGCGGAGCATCGCGACCAGGGTCTGGTTCTCGGGCCCGAAGGAGGGCCGCCCGGCGAAGTGGGCTCCCAGCGCCTCGATCACCTCCTCGTACGCCGACTCGCCCGCCAGTGGGCGGTCGTCGTAGAGCTCGCGGAACGGCGTGAAGGCGGGGTTGACATTGGCCAGCCAGAGGTGGGCGAGCTCCTCGAGCGCGACCTGGCGGTTGGGCAGACCCTCGGTGGTCCCGGCAAGCCAGGCCTGCGCCTCGAGGTCACCGCGGTGGACCGCGGTCGGCGGGTAACGGTCGACGAACGCCGCGAGGGTGGCGTCCACCGTCCCGGCCCCCAGGCGCGCGTCGAGGGCAGCGAGAGCTACCTCCAGGGCAGGCGGGTCGCGCCGCTGCCGGTACAGGGCCGCGACGTGATGCAGGATCTCGTCGATCAGCCCCATCGCGTTGAGTTGCCCCGGCTGGACGGCCAGCTCCGGGTTGCGGGTCACGTCGCGCGCCGCGTTCATCTGGCGGGCGAGCTCGCGCGTGGCGCGGAAGTCGGCCAGGACCACGTTGCCGGTCAGCGAGAACAGCGCCTCGCCGAAACCGTAGCGATCGCGCGCCTCGCGGGAGACGTGAAACTCCATCGCGGGCGAGCATAGCAGCGCGACCTCGCGGCATCCCGCCTTCGCGCCGCGGGCGATCGTGCGGTGGGCGACCCGGTGGGACGGACGTCCCCGGGGCCACCACCCGGTGCGGCAGCGCGAACTACGGCGCCGGCGTCTGCCCCGTCAGCACGCTCAGCTGCGAGAGCGCGGCCTTCACCAGGTCCATCTCCTGGCCGTAGAGAGCGAAATCGCCGGCACGGAGCGCGGCCTGCGCGGCCTCGAAGTGCGCGTTCGCGTACGCGACGAGCGTCTTCACGTCGCCCGATGGCGGCGAGGCCCCCGTGCCGGTCGGCAGGGACGACGCCGCCGGGACCGGCGACGCTCCCGGCGCGGCGGATGCTCCGGGTGCCGCGGATGCACCGGGTGCCGCGGATGCCCCGGGCGACGCGCCGGACCCCGTGCCGGCGGTCCCCGGCGCAGCCAGCAGCGCGTTCAGTGCGTCGGACAGCGTCGAGCCCCAGGCCACCTTGGTCGGCGACGCCACCACGATCCGCTGGAACTCGGGGAACTGGATGCTGGTCGACTGCAGGTAGATCGGCTCCAGGTACAGCAGCGACTGCTGGATCGGCACCACGATGAGGTTGCCGCGCACCACGGTGGACCCTGACTGATTCCACAGCGTGATCTGCGAGCTGATCGTCGGGTCCTGGTCGATGCGGCCCTCGATCTGGGCGGGCCCGAGGATCGAGGTGTCCTTTGGGAAGGCATAGACCACCACCTTCCCGTAGCTGGCGCCGTCCATCCGGGCCGCGATCCAGGCGCTCATGTTGGGACGGCTGGTGGGCACCATGGGTTGGAGCAGCAGGAACTCCGGTGCCGGCGCGCCGGGCATCCGCATCTCGACGTAGTACGCCTCGAGCGCGAGCTGCTGGCTGCTGGTCGGCTCGGACGGCACCGTCCAGAGGTCGTTCCGGTAGTAGAAGGTGGCCGGATCGGTCACGTGGTAGGTGGCGTACATCCGGGTCTGGACGTCGAACAGGTCCTCCGGGTATCGCAGGTGCGCGTCCAGCCATGCCGGCGCCTGCGACAGCGGCTTGAACATGCCAGGGAAGATCCCTTCCCACGCCCGGATGATCGGGTCGGACGGGTCCGAGACGTACATCGTCGTCGCGCCCGTGTAGGCGTCCATCACGATCTTGACGCTGTTGCGCACATAATCGAACGGGTTCCCCTGCAGGCCGCTGGCGGCCGGGAGCGTCGACTGGTCGATCGGCGTCGCGTTGGGGAAGTTGGCGCTGGTCGTGTAGGCGTCCTGCACGTACGCGAGGCGCCCCTGGTCCGTGATGACCAGGTACGGGTCCTTGTCGAACCGCAGGAACGGCGCCATGAGCGGCAGGCGATCCGCGAGAGAGCGGTTGAACAGCAGCTGGCTCTTCGCGGTCACCTGGTCGCTGATCAGCAGGTTCAGATCGTGGAACCGGAGGGCGAAGAGCAGGCGGGCGGCGGGCGATCCGATCCCGATCCCGTCGGTCCCCTGCCACGTGGTGTAGGCCTGGTTGGTGCCGCCGGTCGCGGAGGACCCGCTCGGGCCCGTGGTCACCGGGTAGTCGAACTCCTGGGACGCGGCGTCGACCACCACCCAGCCGGTCTGCTTCTCCCCGAAATAGATGCGCGGCTGCGTGATCGTGGGCGCGCCGCCGGTCGAGACGGGCGGGATGTTGCTGATCAGGAGCTGCGGCAGACCCTCGCCGGTGACTTCGTTGACCGGCGCCATGACCGCGCCGATCCCATGCGTGTAGGTGATGTGCTGGTTGACCCACGACTGCCCGTTCGGGATGTTCTCGGGCGCGATCTCGCGGGCGGAGATCCAGACCTGCCGCTGCTGGCCGTTGAGCTCGTACCGGTCGGCGTCGACGTCGACGAACTCGTAGTACTGGCGCACCGTCTGCAGCTGGTCGATGGTCGAGCCGAGCGGGCGGTAATCCCACAGCCGCGCGTTCGCGAACGTCCCCTGGTCCGCCTGGATGGCGGTCTGCGTGAGTTCGCCCGACCCCTGATACGCCTGCTCCTGCCACTGGTCCAGCCCATAGGCGATCCGGGTCATGTTGATGTTGTTCTGGATGTACGGCTGCTCGATGGCGAGCTCGTTCGGCTTGACCACCACCGCCTCGATGATCGCTGGGTAGATGCCGGCCAGCCCGACCCAGAGCACGAGCCACGCCCCGACCGCCGCGATCACCGGCCACCAGCGGCGCTGGAAGGCCGAGACGACGAGCACGATCGCGACCAGCACCGCTACCACCGTGAGCACGTCGTAGGCGAGGAAGCGGGCCGACTGGTCGGCGTAGCTGACGCCGGTCGCGACGCCCTGGGTGCTGTAGCTCAGTTCCAGGCGATCGAGCTGGTACCCCGCCGCCGCGGCCACCAGCCAGAAGGCGGCGAGCACCGACACGTGCACGCGCGCCGGCCGGCTCGGCGCGAAGGACCCGCGCGCCATCGCCACGAAATGGCGGGCGGCGGCGATGGCGACGGCGGCGAGGAGCACGCCGCTCACGAGGCCCTGCACCAGCCGCAGGAACGGGAGGTCGAACAGGAAGAACGAGATGTCCAGGCCGAAGATGGGATCCGGGACGGTCTTTCCGGTCGGGCTGTACGGGACACGGTGCAGCCACAGCAGCACCGTGTCCCAGGAGCCGGCCGCGATCCCCGCGGCCGTCAGCGCGGCGAGGATCGCGACCCCGACGAGCGCCCAGGACACCAGGGGCGTCAGGTCGGGCATCTCGGCTTCCTCGCCGCCGACGACGATCGGCTCGGAGGGGCCGAAGGGACCGAAGATGCGGGTCCCGGTCTGATAGCGCGATGCCTCGTTCAGCCGGTCCCAGAGCCGCCGGAGCGAACCCCCGCCGGGAGGAGGCGGAGGCGCCAGCCGCGACGCGATCAGCAGGTCGATCAGCAGGATGGCCAGCACGGCGATCCCGACGCCGAGGAACAGCGCGAGCTGGGCCCCGAGCCTGGTCCAGAGCACCTGGCTGTAACCCACGCTCTGGTACCACATGCCGTCGGTGACGAGGTTGATGAGCGAACCCCCGACGGTGAGGACCAGCAGGATCGCGACCACCACCGCGGCGAGGAGGCCGGTCGCGCCCACCCGCAGCACCCGCTCTCCGCGGCCCTGCCGCCCTGCCCCAGCTCCCCGGCGCGAAGCCGGGCGAGGAGGCCGGGAGTTCCCACCGGAGCCGCGTCCACTGTCGAACCGGCGCGGTGGCTCCTGCCCGGCGCCGGGTCCCTGGTGCTCGTCCATGCGGCGGCGAGTGTACGCCCCGCGAACGGGCACCATCCGCGCGCCTCACCGGGGCGAACGGCTATCGTGTCGGACGTGGCGGAGAGTGTCGGGTCGGCGGTCATCCCGCCGACTCCGGGTGCGTGGATCCGGCGGCCGACGTGAGCCCATGACCGAGCGCTTCGACGTGATCGTGATCGGCGGTGGCATCGTGGGCCTCGCCACGGCGCACGCCCTGCTCCGGCTGGTCCCCTCCACCAGGCTCGCCGTCCTCGAGAAGGAGCGGGAACTCGCGGTCCACCAGACCGGGCACAACAGCGGGGTGCTGCACACGGGGCTGTACTACCGGCCCGGGTCCCTCAAGGCGCGGCTCTGCCGCGAGGGCAGGACCCTGGTGGAACGTTTCGCGGACGAGCACGGGATCCCGCACGAGCGTACCGGCAAGCTGGTCGTCGCGGCACGGGCGGCGGAGATCCCGCGGCTGGCCGGGCTGCGTGCACGCGGACTCGCCAACGGGATCCCCGGGATCGAGGAGGTGGGGCCCGAGCGGATCAGGGAGATCGAGCCGCACGTGACGGGCCTGCGGGCGCTCTGGGTGCCGGAGACCGGCATCGTCGACTTCCGGCGCGTCGCGCTTGCGCTCGGGGACGACGTCCGGGCGATGGGCGGGCGGGTACTCACGGGACGGCTCGTCACCGGCCTGCGACGGCCGGGGGCCGCCGGCGGCGGTCGCCCCAGCGCCGGTGACGGCTGGCTCGTGCCGACGACGCGTGACGCATATCTCGCCGGCGGTGTCATCGCCTGTGCCGGGCTGCAGTCCGACCGCGTCGCCGCGCTCACGGGCCATGCCGGCGACGAGCGGATCGTGCCGTTCCGCGGCGACTACTACCACCTCCGCCCCCAGGCGGCCCACCTGGTCCGGGGCCTCGTGTACCCGGTCCCCGACCCCGCCTTCCCGTTCCTCGGCGTGCACTTCACGCGCCGTCCGGACGGCGCGCTGTGGGCCGGGCCGAACGCGGTGCCGTCCTTCGCGCGGGAGGGCTACCGGCGCACGGACGTGTCGGCGCGCGACGTGGCGGCCTCCCTGACCTGGCCGGGGTTGTGGCGCATGGCGCTGCCGTACGTCCGGACGGGCTTGGCGGAGATGTGGCGGGACGTGTCGAAGTCAGCGTTCCTCGAGGCGTTGCGCCGGTACGTGCCGGAGTTGCGCCCTGACGACCTGCAGTTCGGGCCCTCGGGCATCCGCGCCCAGTCGCTTCGGGTCGACGGGCAGCTGGTCGATGACTTCAGCCTCGGCGAGGGCGATGCGATCATCCACGTGCGGAACGCGCCGTCGCCCGCCGCGACGGCGTCGCTGGCGATCGGCCGCATGCTCGCGGAGCGCGCGGCCGTCCGGTTCGACCTACGGGCGCGTCCGTCCGGGTAGCGGCTCGGAGACCGGCGCCGGACCGGAGACAGGCGCCGGACCGGAGACCGGTGCCGGACCGGAGACCGGTGCCGGACCGGAGACCGGTGCCGGACCGGAGACCGGTGCCGGACCGGCCGCGATCAGGCGGGCCAGGTCGTCGAGGGTGACGGCGTCCGGAGCGTGCTCGAACGCACCGAGCGCGGCGGCGACCCACGCGCGGGTCGCCGCGAGGT
>JAJYJR010000155.1 GCA_021789355.1 Chloroflexota bacterium
TCTGCCCAGGCGCCACCCGCGGCCGGGGAGCCACCCTCGGCCCCGTCGCCCCCGGCGCCCTCCTCCCCTGCCCCGCCCGCCACCGGCGGAATGCAGGCCAGCTCGTCGCCGTCGGCCAACCGCTCGTCCGCATCGACGTAGGCCCCGTTCCGCGCGAAGCGCACGTACGGCCGGCCCGACGCCAGCTCGGGGTAGATGCCCGCCAGCGCCGTCCACGCCTGGTCGACCGTCGCACCATCGGGCAGCTCCAGCTGGACCCGCGACGCCCTCGCGATCTCACGCTGCCGCGCGAACAGCCGCACGTGAACCCTCATGCCGCCGTCCCTGCCGCCCGCGCCGCGCGGTCACGCCGCATCGCGCCGACGAGCCGCACCGTGCCGCCCATCATCACACCAGCAGCCCCGCCCCGAAGTAAAGGCCCGCCGCCAGGATCGTCCCGGCCGCCACCGCCCCCACGTCGATGTACAGCAGCCCCGTCGCCGACTCCATCGATCGCGTCCGCGCCGTCTGCAGCGCGCCCCACGTGACCGCCACCGGGAACACCAGCCCGATCAGCAGCCGCAGCCACACGAACAGCGCCCACGACCCGACCAGCGGTTCGAACGGCGCCAGCCCGTCCCCCGCGCCCGTCGCCATCCAGGCCACGAACAGCGCCAGCTGGGCCCCCACCACCCAGGTCAGGGCCCGCGCCAGCAGCACCAGCGGCCGCTCGGAGAGGCGCGGCGTCACGAGGTACCAGTGGCCCAGGATCATCGCCGCCAGGACGCCCCCCAGCGCTGCCGCCAGCGCCACCAGCTGCACCGTGAGCGGCACACCGCCCATGAGCCCGCCGGCCCATCCGAACGCGGCGATCGCCAGGGACGCCACGCCCGCCAGGACGCCGCCGATCCCGACAACCGGCGCCCGCCGGTTCCGAGCCAGTGCCACCACGTAGGCCAGGGCCAGGACCGCGAGCGCCGCGAGCGCGGCCCTGCGCGGCAGGTCGAGCCCAGGCGACGCCACGATCGCCAGCGCGGAGGAGGGCGCCGGGAGCGCCGTGTCGGCGAGCAACGCGAGTGTCGCCAGAACCGCCGAGCAGAACGCCGTAAAGCCCAGGAACCCCCGTGTCGCGTCCGTGCGCAGGCGCAACAGCACCACCGCCGCGAACGAGCCCACCGCGAGCGCGCTCAGCACGGTCCAGTTGATATACGCGAGGCTCTCGCCGATCGCCAACCCTGCCACGCACGCGAGTGTAGCCGTGGACGCAGGCAAGCGGCTCTCGGTCCTGGGACGGACGCTGCGCGCGGAGGCCCTTTCCCGGCCGGACCCGCTACGATGGCGCCCTGGGGCAGCCGCGACGGCGTCCCCCGGACGGTCCCATCGCCGTCCCGCGGGCCACCGTCCCCCCACGGCGAACGACCGACATGCGGGAGGTGGCGCGATGGCGCTCGATCGCGAGACGACGATCCGCTGGTACGGGCATGCGTGCGTCGAGCTGGAGACGCCCGGCCGCAAGCGCGTGCTGATCGACCCCTGGTTCGGGAACCCGAAGTCGCCCCGGCCGGCGGCGTCGGTCGACCGGTGCGACCTGATGCTGGTCACGCACGGCCACAGCGACCACATGGGCGACGCCGTCGCGATCGCGAGCCGGACCCGGCCCGCCTGGCCCTGCATCCACGAGATGAGCCTCTGGCTGGCCCGCCGGCTGCCCGGCGGCCAGGACGCCGTCACCGGCATGAACAAGGGCGGCACGTTCGAGGCGGCCGGCCTCCGGGTGACCATGGTGACCGCCGTCCACTCTGCGGGCGACTGGAACGCCCAGCTCGAGGCCCCCATGTACCTGGGCGACCCGGCCGGCTTCGTGGTGGAGCTCGAGAACGGGTACCGCGTCTACCACGCCGGCGACACCGACGTCTTCGGCGACATGCGCCTGGTCGGCGAGCTCTGGCATCCCGACCTCGCGCTGCTGCCGATCGGCGGCCACTACACCATGGATCCCCGCGCGGCGGCGCTGGCGGTCGAGCTGCTCGGCGTGACCGACGTCATGCCCATCCACTACGGCACGTTCCCGATCCTGGCCGGCACCCCGGACCAGCTGCGCGACGAGCTCTCGAAGCGCGGCCTGGGGAACGTCGAGGTGCACGCACCGGAACCGGGGAAAGCCGCGGAGTAGCCGCGAGCGCGGTCGCCTCGCGGTCCCCCGCGCGGATCGGCCGTCTCGCGAACTCTCCCGCGCATGCGACGGCGCGCGCGTGTCCGCCTGCGGGCGCAGCCGCACGCGCGTGGGCGAGGAGGCCTGTGTCTGGCCGAGCCAGGCAACCGCTCTGCCTGTTGCTGTCCCCGGCCAGTCAGCCCAGCGCGCGGTCTCCGATCCGGCCCGCGCATCGCAGTATCGCGCACACGGGCCACGACGGGCCAAGGTCGCGAGTCCCTCCCGGGCCACCGAACCTGGACCTGTCTCCGGTGCTGGCTCGCGCCGGCTGGCCCCGCATCACGACGAACGGGTCGGCAGGCTCTCCGGCCACCCATTCGCAGGCTATCCTGAGGGCGAGCGTCCGCGCCGCACGGGACCTGCAGTGACACCCGTCTCGATCTGGAACCGGCTCTACGGCGACTTCCTGATGCCGTCTCGGCTCGGCCGGTACCGACGCCTCCTCGAACGGTTTCTCCGGGCCGGGTACACGGTCGTCTCCGTCGAGCAGTTCTGGCACCTCAGTCCCGACGACACCGCGCCGCCGCAGCACTATCTCATCCTGCGCCACGACGTGGACACTGATCCCCGCACCGCCGCGGCCATGTGGGACATCGAACGGGATCTGGGGATCGCCGGATCGTTCTACTTCCGGCTCTCGACCGTGGACGTGCCGCTCATGCAGGCGATCGCCTCCTCCGGCGGACAGGCCAGTTATCACTACGAGGAACTCGCCACGCTGGCCAAGCACCGAGGTATCCGCCGCCGCGAGGATGCGGCCGCATGCCTGCCCGAGGCGCGGGAACTGTTCCGGGGCAATCTGGAGTCTCTGCGGGCCGCGACCGGGCTGCCGATGCGCGTCGTCGCTTCGCACGGCGACTTCGTCAACCGGAAGCTTCGCGTCCCGAACACCGCAATCCTCGCCGAGCCGACCTTCCGCCGGGAGGTCGGGATCAACCTCGAGACGTATGACGACGCGTTCATGCGTCGGGTTTCGAGTCGCCACTCCGACACGGGTCCCCCAAGGCACTGGACTCCAGCCGACCCACTGCTCGCGATGGCCAGCGCCGAGCCGGTCATCTACGTCCTGGTGCACCCACGTCACTGGCGCGCATCCCCATATGTCAACGCCCGCGACGATCTCACGCGCGTCTTCGAAGGCGTGCGGTACTGGCTGGTTGCCCGGGGTTGGCTGGGCCGATGACGACGGCCGCGCGGCCGCGCCCTCGGGCCAACCTGGCAGGTTTCACCAGGGCGACGATTGAGCGTGCTCCTCTTCGGCGGTTGAGTCGGTCAGCGGTGCACACACGACAGCGTGCCGGACCGGCCTCGCGCCCCTGCCGAGCGGCGACACCATGGCGTTGGCGGTGCTTCCGGGCGAGTCGCACCGCCCTGAACGGGCAGGCCAACCGGCACGATCCCGGGCGCAGATGGCGATGTAGGCTGAACAGTCGTGATCCGCGGAGGACGCCCAATGTCCGTGACGGCACACGCCGCCCACCGATCCATTCCGCTGGCCAGGCCGAACATCGGCAGTCGCGAGCTGGAGCTCGTGACCGAGGTGCTCACCAGCGATGTCCTCGCCCTGGGGGACTTCGCGCGCCGGTTCGAGAAGGGAATCGCGGCACTGGCCGGCCGCGGCGAGGGAGTAGCGTGCTCGAGCGGTACGGCGGGGTTGCACCTGGCCGTGCGGGCGCTCGAGATCGGCGAGGGCGACGAGGTGATCACCACCCCGTTCAGCTTCGTGGCCTCCGCGAACTGCCTCCTGTACGAGCGGGCAGTGCCACGCTTCGTGGACATCGAGGAGGACAGCCTGGGGATCGATCCTGAGCTGCTGGTGGAGGCCGCGTCGGACCGGACGCGGGCGGTTCTGCCCGTCCACGTCTTCGGCAGGCCGTGTCGGATCGACGCGATCGCATCGATCGCGCGTCATCATGGTTGGGCGCTGATCGAGGACGCGTGCGAGGGCCTGGGCTCGAGCATCGGCGGCCGCCCACTCGGCGGGTTCGGCGACGCCGCGGTCTTTGCCTTCTATCCCAACAAGCAGATCACCACCGGCGAGGGCGGCATGGTCGTCACCGACGACCATGCGCTGGCGGAGACGATGCGAAGCCTGCGCAACCAGGGCCGCGACCAGGACGGGGCGTGGCTCCGCCACGTGCGCCTCGGGTACAACTACCGGCTCGATGAGCTGTCGGCCGCGCTCGGCGTGGCCCAGCTCGAGCGCCGCCGGGAGCTGCAGCAGGAGCGCGCCCGGGTGGCCGCCGCCTACGAACGCGCCCTGGCAGGGCGCGACTGGGTGACCCTCCCACGGGTCGGGCCGGACGAGCAGGTCGATTGGTTCGTCTACGTGGTCCGGCTCGACCCGGCCATCGACCGCGATGCCCTCATCCAGCGGCTTGCTGCGCGCGGCATCCCGTCGCGCCCCTACTTCCCGCCCATCCACCTCCAGCCCTTCTATCGGGAGCGCTTCGGGTTCGCTCCGGGGGACTTCCCCGTGACCGAACGGGTGGCGGCATCGACGCTCGCCCTGCCGTTCTCCAGCCGCCTGACCGACGAAGACGTGCAACTGGTCGCGGACACGCTGACGGAGGCCGCGGCCCGGCCGGCGGAACAGGCCACGAGGGCATCCTGATGCGCGTGGACGTGCTCGGCCCGGACGCACCGGCATGGGACGAGGTGCTGAGCGGCGCCGAACGGGACGTCTACCACTCGGCGGGATACCACCGCTTCGCGCGGGAGCGCGGGGAAGGCAGTCCGCGTCTGCTGCTGGTTCAGGATGGTTCGCGCGGTCTTGCCTGGCCGTACCTGCTTCGAAGGATCGGCGACCTGCCGGAGTTTGCAGGTGCCGACGACACGGAGGTCACCTCCGTGTACGGGTATCCCGGACCGGTGGCCTGGGACTGCCGGGCCACCGACCCCTTCCTCGGGCAGGCCTGGTCCGCCGCGGTTGACGTGTGGCGCTCGGAGCGCGCGGTTGCCGTCTTCACACGGTTCAATCCCCTGCTCGGAAACGCAGAGATCGCCGCGACGTTCTCCGTCGACTCAGTGCCCGATGCCGACAGCCCGGGCGTGGTGGCAGAGGGACCGACGGTCTCGGTCGATTGCACCATCGACGACGATGCCGCGACGAGCGCCTACGCGCGAGCGCTTCGCCAGCACATCGCCGCCGCGCGCCGCGCGGGCCTGACGACGACCGAGGACGTGGAGTGGGCGGAGATCGGCACATTCGCGCGGCTCTACGGCGCGACCATGGCGATGAATGCGGCCGCCGACTACTACCTCATGGCGGAGCTGGACTTCGGGCGGTTGCGTGCCGCGCTTCCGGGCCATGTGCACCTCCTGGTCGCGAGGTGCGGCGCGGACGTCGCAGCAGCCGGCCTGTTCCTGGAGTTCGGCGGAATCGTTCAGGCGCACCTGCTCGCGTCGAACGGCGCGTTCCATCACCTGTCCCCGGCGAAACTGCTCCTCGACGACGCCCGGCGGTGGGCGCGCGCGCGGGGGGAGCGCGTTCTGCACCTGGGCGGAGGGCGCGGCGCACGGGAAGATAGCCTCTTCTTCTTCAAGCGCGAGTTCTCAGGACGCCGACACGTGTTCTCCACAGGTCGGTGGGTCCTGGACCGACCGCGGTACGCCCGGCTCGTCGCCCAGCACGTGCGGGCGACGGGCGTGGAGACGCCCGACACGTTCTTCCCACGGTACCGCTCGGCAGCGATCTGACCCGGCGACGATACCCCCCGAGGCGGTCGGCGGCCCTGGGTCGGAGCTGGTCGGTCGCGCGCCACCGGTTACCGTCGATTTCCGCGGAGAAACCTGGCGGTCAGGCAGACCCTGCAGCCTCGATGAGCGCGCCGACGCGTTCCATGTCCTCGCGACTGTACCGGCCATCGCAGTGGATCGACAGCAGACGCCGGCTCATGTCCCGCGCCTGCCGACCCACCTCGACCACCGTCTCCTCGAGCTGCCACAGGACCGCGGGGAACACTGCCTCCCGGATGAGACCGGCACGCACCCGGTCGCGCCGCTCCTGGCTGTCGAGCAACAGGACGACAGAGAACGGCACCTGACCTGGCGCGGGCCGGAGCACCGAGACCCACTTGACTCCGTCCAGACTCCGGCTCAGCGTCTCCCAGTTCGACAGCCGTGCCTTGCGCCAGGTCTCCAGCGGAAACGTTGCGAGCATGACGCGCGCCAGTTCCGTCACAGCCGAGATGCTGCCAACGCCGAACGCCGCCTCGGCACGCATCTCGAGCGACCGATATGCCTCGGGATCGACTGCATGGCCGTCGAGATACATCGCCTTGAGGAGCATGGCGCTGACTTTCGTCGCCGAGGCCTTCCTCCGCTGCTCGGTCTGACGCGGAGGCGGGGGAAGCGAGTGGTTGCGCGGCGACCAGAGAACGCCACCCTCCGGCAACGGTAGCGTCTTGCGAAGTGAGGCGATGCAGTAGTCTGCGGCACTGGAACGCGCCCAGTCCGAAGTGAGATCGTGCGAGTGATCCTCGACGATCTCCACTCCCTCGCGCGGCTTGGCCGCGAACGGCGCACGAAGCCCGAAGTAGTTCATGACGAGGACGGCGTCACCCGACCGCGCGTCCGGCATGCGTGGCGGAGTGTCGAACGGCAGATCAGGGTACGGCACCAGCTCGAGGTCCGGCCGAACGAGAGCGGCTACGACCGACTGGCAGAAGTAGTCGGGCACCCAGAGCCGCCGCCACCCTCGCCGACGCACCCCCTCCGCGAGAAGCATCCGGAGTGCATCGCGCCCGCACGAGAGCAGCAGACCAGCTTCCCACGGCTCGGCCCGAGGGCGATCTCCAGGAGGCACCCGCAGCCAGTGATACTCCGACCCATGTTCCCAGCGATCGATGCGCCTCATCTCGTCATCCGATCCTGCTGCTGCCCGACGATCCGTCGTTCAGGATCTCGCGCGCGGCGGCAGCTGCAACCGCGCCACCTGACACGCCGGGGAGAGGAAAACCAACTTCCTCGAGATCTTGCGTCGAGGCGACGTCTGACCGACGGAGCACCTGCCAGATCGTCCGGGCCAGGATCCTTGCGTCGAGTGAGAGGCTCCAATGGTCTACGTACCACGTGTCGAGTCCGAGCCGTTCGTGGTACCTGAGCGTGTGCCGCCCGTTGACGGCGGCCCAGCTCGTCATCCCTGGCCGCATGCGATGCCGACGGCGCTCTTCCGACGTGTACGTCCCGAGATACTCCAGCAACAGCGGCCTGGGACCGACCAAACTCATCTCCCCCCGCAGGACGTTCCAGAGCTCCGGCAGCTCGTCGATGCTGGTCGACCGCAGGATGCGCCCAAGGCGCGTGAGGCGCTGCTCGTCCGTCAGATACCAGACCTCGTCGGGCCTGGGCGACCGCATCGTGCGGAACTTCAGGAGGGTGAAGGACTGTTCGTGCAGGCCCGGCCGCACATGCCGGAAGAGAATCGGGCGACCCTGAGTCGCCCAGAGCGTCAGGGCGGTCCATGCCATCAGCGGCCCCAACAGGATCAGCCCTGTCATCGCGCCGACCACATCGATGCCCCGCTTCACAAGCAGAGCACTCGCCAGGAGCAGGTCACCGCCACCCAGGGTGCCGGATCCGGAGCGAGCCGATGGAAACCCGGCATCCGCCGACGACGCATTCTCGGGAACACGTTCAAGCCACTGCTCACGCCACAGGAACGGCATCCTGCGTGCGCAGCCCAGATACCCGTCGCACACTGCGCCTTCCAGGATCACCGTGTCGCGCAGCGAGCGGAGCTCCCCGGTGTCCTCCTTGACGATCGTCTCCAGACGACGGGCAACGGTGTACGTGCGCCCGCACAGGTCAGCCATGTCGCCCCCGAACGGCAGCCCACGGTGCCTGCCATGACGGTCGAGCATGGCGCGAATCTCGCGGCGGGTCCTGATCCTGACGCGGTCCCCCGGAGCCAGAGAAGAGACCACCCCTGCGGCGGCAGTCGACGAGCTGGCGGCTGGACGCTCGAACACGCGGAGCAGGCGCCGCCGCGCGATCCGTGCGAGCAGGCCGGCGAGGCCGCGCGGTGTCATGACCCCAGACCGCATGAGACCCACGT
Organism: Chloroflexota bacterium; assembly: GCA_021789355.1. The sequence goes on from JAJYJR010000155.1 coordinate 8,250, forward strand.
ATTGCCACGGCAGCCAGATCGACTGCCCTTCGTTCGTGGCGACCGGAAGCTCGGTCGCCTGGCAGACGCAGCGGTCGGTCCCCGCTCGACGGACCGACGCCCACGTGAACGTCGCATCAGGATCGCCTAAGGGCCGTCTGCCCAGGAAAGCGTCCCCGCGGACGGAAACGGCCGCCGTCGACGCCTTCCGGAGCCACGCCTCCTTCCACAGCAGCATGCAGCCCAGTCCGCATCCACCGTGAGCCGAGCCGTCGCAGCGCAGGCCCTCGAGCACGACCGCGTGCTCGAGCCGGCGGAACGGCACGCGAGGCGGGTAGAGACATGCACGCTCGGCTCGTGTCGCGACCCGGTGGAGGCGACCGCACTGGGATGCCATCTCCGGCATGAAGGGGAGGCCCTCGAAGCATCCGCTCGCATCAAGCGTTGCGCGCACTTCGGCCGCGGGGAGGACCTCAACGAGATCGCCCGTTCGCAGCATCACGTTCCCCCGAGCCGGTACCGCCGACAACGTGTCTCGCGCAGGTTCGGCCACGCGCGAACAACCACGTGCTCAGGTATCGCCGGCCCATCGTAGGCGCGGGAACGGCCCTGGGCAAGACGCCGGACGGCCTGCTTCGGATGGCCAGGAGAGCATGCCTTCGCTGCAACGGTGTCGGAACGGAAGTGGGGGCAGAATGCCCCATTTTCGGCAGCCTCCTCCGGTTGTGAGGTATGGTCCGCGGACGTCTGGACGGTGGTGGCGGACGGGATCCGGCCGCCACATGCGTCGGACATGCGCTTCGCTCAGCTTGTCTGACAAGTACGGCACAGAGGATCAACTCAAGATCGCCGCTCAGTCAGTCTGCGGGCTGCTGATCGGGCATGCTCAGGGCGTGACCGCCATTTCCGCACCCGTTCTCACGGGTGCGGGCCCGGTTCGGATCCCCGGGTACGTGCATGCCTTCGCCGGTAGTCGGTTGCGATCCAGCCACCCGGGGGCCTCCACTGCCTGAGCGGTCCATGACTCCGTCGCCGCGTCTCCGTGCGGTGTTCCGGTAGAAAGGACGTACACCAGTTGTTCGTGTTCAAAGTCGCCCAGAGGGCGGCTCGTCGATCATTCGTCCGGGCGGCATGGGTCGCCGCCCTGATCGCCCTTCTTGCTGTCGGATCGTACGTAGCCACTCCGGCCCCGGCGGCCGCCGCTGCCGGACCCAAAGTGGCGATCATCGTGGGCCCGGCCGGAGCGCGGACGGCCGCGAACCGCGCATTGGGAAACGCCGCCGCACGAGAAGCGCAGCGGTACACCGCCAACGTCGTCAAGATCTACAGCCCGAACGCGACGTGGAGTCGCGTGAAGCGCGCGATCACCGGGGCCTCGGTGGTCGTCTACATCGGGCGCGGGAACGTTCTCACTGCATCGGCTGCCGACACGCCGGTCTCTCCAGCCAAGGACGGGTTCGGGCTGGACCCGGCCACCGGCGCCAACGGGACGAAGGTCCAGTACTACGGTGAGGCGTACGTCCGAACGGTTCGACTCGCTCCCAACGCGGCCGTCCTTCTCCGCCTCCTCACCTCCGCTTCCAAGACCGCCAATACGGGGGGATCGCAAACACATCAGCTCGTCACTCGATACGGGGCGGACAACTCCGCCGCCGGGTTCCTGGCTGCGGGGGCATCTGCAGTCATCTCGGACACAGTCTCCTCACCCGTGTACTACATTCGGGCGCTCTTTGGGAAATCGGAGTCGCTTGGCCTGCTGTGGCGCCAGGCTCCCTCCCAGCGCGGACAGGTGACGTCGGTCCCGTCCAAGCGGACACCGGGCGCGACTGTGCAGACCGCCGTGGCCGCCTCGAACGCCACTCCGTCTCCATCGATCGTGGGCTGGCCGGCAACCACGACGGCCAGCGTGCGCCGAGGGTATGCGCACTACCAGCCCGCCCCGATCCCCACGCCTGACCCGGCCCCGATCCCCACGCCTGACCCGGCCCCGACGACCACGCCGTCCCCGGTGGCAACCCCGACGCCCACCCCGATCCCCACCCCGACCCCGACCCCGACGCCGACCCCGACGCCCACCCCGACGCCGACGCCCACGCCGACGCCCACGCCGACCCCGACGCCGACCCCGACGCCGGCCCCGACGCCGACGCCGGCCCCGGTGGCGACGAGCGGCAGCGGCATCTACGGGTCTGGCATCAACGCCGACACGCTGGCCAACA
>JAJYJR010000156.1 GCA_021789355.1 Chloroflexota bacterium
ACGCGTGGACCGGCAGGTCCTCCTGGACGCGCTCGACCGCTACCTGTTCGAGGAGGAGGCGCTGCGCGAGGAGACCTGGAACCCCCTGGCCTACGTCGAGCTGATCGGCAGCGGGTTCTTCGCGCTGCTGGCCCGCGACTATGCCCCGTGGCATCACCGCGGCGAGGCGTTCGTGCGGCGGCTCAGGCACCTGCCGGAGGTGGTCGCGGCCGCCAGGGAGAACCTCCTCGGGATGCCCGACCGGCCGGTGTCCCGGCTGCACGCCGAGACCGCCCTGGAGCACATCGACGGGATCAACGACCTGATCGATGAGGCCGTCCGCGTCGCGGACAGGAACCGCTACGACGAGGATGCCTTCCGTCTGCCGCCGCGGTTCGCGGATGCCGTCCCCATCGCCCGGGCCGCGCTCGAAGGCTTCCGACGGTACCTCCGGGACGATGTACTGCCCCGGGCGCGCGGGGAGGGACGGCTCGGTCCCGACCTCTACGCGCGCAAGCTCCGCCACGTGCTCGGGAGCGACCTCACCACCGACGAACTCCTCACGCGCGCCTCCCGCGACGCCGCGCTGGTGCGGGCCGAGATGGCCCGGCTGGCGCGTGAGCTGTGGCCGGCGTGGATGGGTGACGAGCCGCTGCCGCCGGCCGGCGCGACGGGGGTATCCGATGGCGCGGACGCCGCGGAGGTCATGGGATCGGCCGACGACCTGGTCGTCAGGCGCGTCCTCGACTCGATCGCCCGGGAGCACCGGCGTCCCGACGAGCTGGTCGATTACTGCGGCCGGGAGATCGCGCGGATCGAGCGCTTCATCCGGCGCAACCAGATGATCGGGCTTCCGCACGAGCACCTCGAGGTCACCTGGACGCCCGCGTTCATGCGGGCCCTGGGCGGCGCGTTCCTGGATCCGCCCGGGCCGCTGGAGCAGGGGCAGCAGAGCCTGTTCTGGATCACCCCGCCCGGGACCGACTGGCCGGCGGAGCGAGTGGAGTCGTACCTGCGCGAGGACAACGACCGGATGCTGCGTCTCCTGTGCATCCACGAGGCCGTCCCGGGCCATTTCCTGCAACTCGACTGGTCGAACCGGTGCCCATCGCTGGTGCGATCGGTCTTCGGGTCGGGCGCGTTCGTCGAGGGCTGGGCCGTCTACATCACGCAGTCGATGATGGACGTCGGCTACGGCCGCCGGGACCCGGCGCTCATGCTCACCCACTGGAAGTTCTACCTGCGATCGATCGTCAACGCGCTGCTCGACGTGGGGATCCATGCCGGGTCGATGACCGAGGACGAGGCGATGCGGCTGATGGTCGAGACCGGTTTCCAGGAGGAACAGGAGGCGCGGGCGAAGTGGCTCCGCGCGCGCCTGACGTCGACCCAGCTCTCCACGTACTACGCGGGATCCGCGGAACTGTGGGACCTGGAGTTCGAGGCGCGCCGGCGATGGGCCGAGTCGCATGGCGGACGGCGGGAGGACGTGCCGGCCCCCCGCATCGTGGGCGGCTGCGGCGATGCCGGGGACTTCGATTACCGGGGCCACCTGGAGGCGGTGGTCTCGCACGGATCGCCCCCGGTCCGATGGCTTCGCCGGATCGTGCTCGGCGAGACGGCGGTGCGCGCCACCGCGTGAACCGCGGCACTCCGCCGTCCGCCCGGCGCTTGGTACAGTGCGCTCGTGGCACGTTCGCTTCCCCCGGTTGAACGCCCCGAGACGGCACGCCTCCGCTCGGATGGGCGACCCGGTGCCGATGTGGGGCCGGCGGTCCCGACACGGCAGGAGCTGGAGCAGATCGAGGCCCAGCTGGTCGAGCTGGCCGCGCCGGCCGGTGCGACTGTCCGGAAGGATTCCGCCCTCGACGCCTGGCTCGTGCGCTGGCCCGGCCGCGGTCCTGCCCTGAACCATGCCGAACGCGTCCGGTGGTCCGCGGATGCGGCAGGCGTGCGCCGGCATCTCGAGCGGCTCTCGGCGGAGCTGCGCCCGTTCGCCCACCGACCGGCCATCCTCGTGGCGCGTGGCCTGACGGAGCCCCACGACCTGGCGGAGCGCCTGTCCGCGCTCGGCTGGCAGGCAGCCCTGCACGAGCTGATCCTGTGGACGCGGATCGCCGCTGCCGTCCCGCGCCTGGACCCCCTGATGCGGATCGAGGCGGTCACGCGGTCCACGGCGCCGGCGTACGAGGCGCTGGAGCGTGCAGTCTTCGGCCTCGACGGATCGCTCGCGGAAGTGCGCCTCGCCGCGATCGAGCGCGCGCTCGCGGTCGGCCGGCTCCGGGCCTACATCGTCCGCGTAGTCGAGGAACCGGTCGCAACCGCACGCCTCTGGATGTTCGGGGACCTGGCCTGCCTCGATGGGGTGGGCGTCGTGCCGCGGGCACGGCGCCGCGGGTACGGGTCCCTGGTCACGACCATCGCGACACGGGCCGCGCTCGCGACCGGGCACCGGCTCGTCTGGCTCGAGGTCGCCCGCGACAACGCCGCGGCCCGGAGCATGTACGAACGGCTCGGTTACCGTCCCGCGTTCGAGTGGGACCTCTGGGTCGAAGGTCCGGGCTCGTCCCGGGAGCCGGAACGCGCCCGGCGGGTCGGGGATGGCCCGATGCCGGCCCGCGCGGTGAGGGCCCTTCGCCTCTGTCCGGCATCATGGGGGGCGGTATCCTCGTCTCGAGTCGAGCGAAGCCGACCGTGGAGGTGACACATGCCGGTCATCACGATCTCACGGCAATTCGGCGCCGGCGGGTCACGCGTGGCCAGGTTGCTCGCGTCCGCCCTGCACCTGGACGTCGTCGACCAGTCGCTGATCGCCGAGGTCGCTCGGCGGGCCTCGCTCACGCCGGAGGATGTCGAAGCCGAGGACGAGCGTCCCACGACCGTGCTCGACCGACTGGCGCTGTCGTTCTCTCCGCTGGCGGCCGGGCTCGGCATGGCATGGGAGCCCCCGTATCCCGATCCGGCCTACGACCCGCGCCGCGAGGTCCTGGAGTTGACCCAGGAAGCGGTCCGCGCGGCGGCCCGGGCGGGGAACGTCGTGATCGTCGGGCGGGGCGGGGCCCACATCCTGCGCGAGGACCCGGAGGCGATCCACGTGTTCCTCCACGCCGAGCCGGCGTTCCGGCAGCGGGTGGTGATGGAACGCGAGCAGATCAGCGAGGCGGCGGCCGCGCGCCGCGTGCACGAGATGGACGCCAATCGAGCGGCGTACATCAAGCAGGTATACGGACGCGACTGGCTCGACGTGCGCATCTACGACCTGGCGATCGACACTGGTCGGTTCGGGATCGAGGCCGCCGCCGACGTGATCCTCGCGGCGGTCGAACGGCGGGTGCGCGTCGCCTCCTGATCCGGCGGACACCGCGGGAGACGCGCTCGATCGCGGGCCGGTCGCGCGGCGAGAGAGACCCGCACACGCGGTCGTACTCGCCCGACACGCGATCGCGAACACCGGCGCGCCAGGGATGCGGTCAGGCGGGTCGATGCCGGAACGCGGCGACCAGCATCAGGGCTCCCGCGACCACGAGCAGCGCCGGCCAGCCGGCCGCGATCGCCTCCGCGATCCCCTGACCCCGCTCGCCTGCCGTCAGCGACGCGCCCAGCGTGCCCAGGATCAGTCCCGGGACGAGCGGCCACCAGTGGTGCTCACGGACGCGGAACAGCAACCCGAGAATCCAGATCAGCAGGAACCCGACCGCCATCGCGATCAGGAAGAGCCCGCCGCCGAGCTGCCCCTCGTACGCGGTCGCGAGCGGGATCCCCGCCCCGATGCCGCTGATGATGCCGCCCGGGACGAGGAACCCGTACTGGCCGGTGGCGAAGAAGACCACCAGCAGCACCAGGCCGATCGCGAGCACGACGTACTCGCCGGCGTCGGGGACCCATCGCCCCAGCAGGAGCAGCCCGCCGATCGCGATGAGGACGAGTCCGGCAACCCACGTCCCGGTGTTCGCGCTCGGGGGAGCGGCGGCCCGGGTCCCCGGCGCCTGGAAGGCGCCGGGCGGCCATGCGCCCGGGCGGCCACCGGGGGCAGGTCCGGGGCCGGAGACGGGCGGCGCGGCCGGCCCACTGCCGGGTGAGACGGGCGGGCCGGATGCCGGCGCGGGTGACGGCCCCGCACCCGGCGCGGTCGCCGACGGCGGTTCGCCGGAGGGTGTCGGGCTTCCTCCAGGAGGATAGGCAGCTGTCATCTCATCGCTCCCGCGGGGCCAGGGCGGGCCCCAACGTCAGACGCGCGACGATCCTGACAGGACCGGGCGCGGCCGGACAGGGCCATGCGGACGCCCCCGTGCCGGCCTACCATGTCCGTCCGCGGGGGTGTCAATCCAGTGAGGGCGTTGGGATGCGCATGCCCCTCGGCGGCCGGCACGCCGCGGTGAGGTGACCAGCGTCGATATCCGTGGCACGCGCACCGCCCACCCCCTGCCGGGGGCGGTCGTCGCGCGAAACGTGCGGCTCGTCGAGCGCGACTCGGTTGCCGTCGGCATCGTCAACGCCTCGACGCCGTTCCTGCCGGTGATGCTGCTCCGGCTGGGTGGCACGACGCTCCAGGTCAGCCTGCTCACCGCCCTGCCCGCGATCGCCGGGTTCCTGTTCGCGATCCCGCTCGGCCGCTTCCTGCAGCGTCGCCGCAACGTGGTGCCCTGGTACAGCGCGGCCCGGCTCGTGGCCCAGCTCGCCTTCGGGGTGATGGCACTCGCCATGCTCGCGCTGCCGCAGGGCCCGGACTGGGCTGCGGGAAGCGCACCCGCCGCCATCGCGGTGCTCGCCATATGGGCGCTGCAGACCGTCCCGAACACCCTCGTCAACGTGGCCTTCCCGGTCCTGATGGACGGTGCCGCGGGCCCCTCACACCGACTCGATCTGCTCAGCCGCCGGTGGTCGATCATGGGACTCACCACCGCGATCACCGTGGCCCTGGCCGGCCAGGTCCTCGGATTCATGCCCTTCCCCCGGAACTACGCGCTGGTCTTCGGGGCGTTCGCCGTCGCCGCGCTGGGAAGCTGGTGGAACTCGCACCGGGTCCGGCTGCCCAACCAGGAGCCGCTTCCTGTGCGCCCGTCCGGCGCTCGGCCGTGGCTCGCGGAGTTCGTGGCGGTCGTGCGCGCGGAGCCCCGGTTTCTCGCCTTCGAAGTCCGCTCCTTCCTCTACACCGCGAGCGTCTACGCGGCCGCGCCCCTCCTGCCGCTCTTCTACGTCCGCGAGTTGCACGCGTCGGACGCGTGGATCGGCGTGATCGGAGCGTCCGCCGCGGCCACGCAGCTGATCGGGTACTGGGCCTGGCGGCGTCTCTCGATGCGTCGCGGCACGCGGCCTGTGCTGCTCGTCACGATTCTCGGCAATGCCCTTGCCCCAGCTGCCCTCACGCTGCTCGGTGTTCTCCCGCTGGTGGCCGCGCTCGCGGCGTTCGCCTCGATCTTCGCCGCCGGCGCGAGCCTGGTCCTGTTCGAGGAGTTGATGCGCCGTGTGCCGCGCCGATACGCGGTGACATTCACTGCCGTCGATCAGAGCACGCAGAACCTCGCCGCGACCGTCGCGCCACTCGCAGGTGGCGTGCTGGCCACCCAGCTCGGGATCCGGCCCGCGCTCGTCGTGGCGACGGCGATCGGCGTGGCCGCGTTCGGGCTCTTCTCGCTCGAAGGGCGCGGTATCGCGACACGCGCCGTCCGCGCGGTGGTGACACAGGCTGCGCGCGCGCGCCGCGCGGTGCGCCGAGGGGTCTGAATGCGAAGTGGCCCGCCGCACTCGCGGCGGGCCACTTCGTGGAGGAGGTGTGGGATTGCGTCCCAGAGGATCATGCCCGTCCTCGGAGGCGCGAACCAAGGGCCGACCGGCCGTCTGGAGGCGGGCATACGGCCCGTCGTCGGCCGCGGCGGCGGGCTGGGCGGCTGAAGAGAGCCGGCGTGCGATGAGCCTCGGCGCGTGCGATGAGCCTCGGCGCGTGCGATGAGCCTCGGCGCGTGCGACCGGCCTCGGCACGCGCGACCGGCCTCGGCGCGCTCGAGCCCCGCGCGACTACGCCGGTGTCGGTTGCCCCACCTGGTCGAGGGCCAGCCGGTACAGCGCGGCGCCGTCCAGGCCGGTCGAGGGCGAGTGCAGCGCGGAGAGATCGTCGACCAGGGTCCGTTCGAGGCCCGTCCCGGCCACGTGGTCGAGGAGGCGTGCCGCGTGTGCCGCGAACCGCAGCGCCTGCAGCGTCTCCTGGCGCGCGGGGTCGTCCCAGAACCAGGCGTCCGACATGAACATCGCGAGCCGCGAAGACTGGGCGGCGAGAACGTCCCGCAGCAGCGCCGCTCGCGGCCGTCGTGAGCGGACGCCGAGGGGCGGCCTGGCGGCCACCACACCCGCCGATTCGGCCAGCACGCGCTCCACGTACGAGTCGGCCGGTGCGAAGCCCGACGCGACCTCCACGTAGCCGTCGCGCGCCCCCCATGGGTCCACGCCGAGCGGCCGGACGGCGGCCTCGGTCAACGTGTCGATCGCGGCGGCGAGGCGGTCCAGCGCGAGCCTGAGCGGCTGCTTCCAGCGTCCGTCGATCGCGTCCGGACACTCGGCGCTCCACCGCAGCACCCCGTGATGGCATGACCAGCTGGTCCGCTCCCGGATCGTCATGATCGGGAGGGCAGGGCGGGACGCCTCCGCGAGCAGGTCGCCGAGAGCCCCGACCTCCAGGTGGGGGTCGCTGGCGCCCGTCCCGTACCAGCTCGTGAGCCTCGCGAGGAACAGCTCCCGGAACCCCTGGTGGTGTCCGTACAGCTCGCCATCGCTCGCGATCAGCGCGAGGGGAGGCGCTCCCGACGGCAGCTGGTGGGCCAGACGGGGCAGCACCCGCGAGCGGACGAACTCGTCGGCGTTGTCGGTGGCAGCCGGATCGAAGCTCACCGCCGCCGAGAGGTCGCTGTCGTAGAACATCACGATCAGCGAGTGCCCGCCGCCGGCCTCCACGCGGTAGGGACGTCGCGTGTCCAGGTTTCCGTCCGTGCCGGCCTGCCACGGCGCCAGGATCGTGTAGCGGATCCCCTCCTCGGCGCAGACCCGCAGCGTCGCCAGGTCGACGGCCGTCTCGGGGAGCCAGATCCCGGCCGGTTGCCGGCCATACCGCAGCTCGAAGTCGCGGATCCCCCAGCGGATCTCGGTGCGCCGGTCGCGCATCGACGCGAGCGGGAGGATCGAGTGATGCCACGCCTGCGCGATCGCGTTGGACCCGTCGTCCTGCGCGGCGATGGCATCGTGCACGTCCGGCCGTTCGTCCCGCAGCCACGACGCGAGCGTCGGGCCCAGGTCCCACCCGATCCGCCGGAAATTGCCCCGCAGCGCATTCGGCGCGTAGCACTCGTCGGTCACGCGCTCCGTCCAGTTTCGTGCCGGAGCGGCCGTGGGATCGGGCGGGATCCGGCCCGTGAACGGGTCCCGACGATCCGGCTGGTAGAAGTGAGCGTGGACGGCGAGCCGGGCGCGTGTCATCCCGCGGAGTGTCGCACCGCGGGGCCGCCCGCCACCGCGGGCAACCCCGTAACCGGCTGCCCGTGCCGTGCGCGCGGCCTGCCCGCCGGGAACCGCCGGATGCGGCGGCCGCGACGGTCGAGCGCAATCACGCCCGTGGCGCGGTCTCCTCGGCCAGGTGGTCGCGCGTGCTGGTGACGTCGAAGCGGACCTCGACCTTCCGGCTCTCGCCAGGGGCAAGCGCCAGGGGCCATCGCAGCAGCAGGCAACTGCCCTGGTACTGCCGCTCGAACCCGGCTTCCGAGTTCGAGACCGTCTCCACGGGATACCAGGCGACCTCCGCCGAAGGTGCGAACGTCGCGCGGATCTCGGCTCCCTCGGTGTCGTTCCCGAAGTCCAGCCACGGGAGGAGGCCGGGCTGCTCGGCCGAGTCGTGGGTGTACCGCCGGTGGGCCGCGGACGGCACCGCGTAGAAGGCGGCCGGGTTCCCGCCGCCGCCGGCGAGGTCCACGTTCCATTCGACGATCAGGTCCGCGCGGACGGGCGTCTCGCCACGATGCTCGACGGTCAGCTCGAAGGCGAGCCACGGATCCAGCCGCCCCCCTCCGACCCGGAGGCGCTTGCGCGCCATCACCGGCTCGCCCGACAGCCGCCCGTCACGCTCCGCGACCAGCTCGCCGTCGACCAGCCGGATAACCCGGTACGGATCATCCACCAGGTCGGCGAGCTCCTCCTGGTCCTGGCGCCGGAAGGCATCCGTGTCGCTGCCGGCCGGCACGACGTGGACCAGCGCCGAGCGACGTTCGTGGCGGTCGTACACCAGGAGCCGGCTCAGGCCCGGTTCCTTGGCCGTGACGATGTCGTGAATCGTCTTCGGCGCCTCCGTGTCGGATGGCTCCGCAGGCGCCGCAGCGTCGCCCGCACGCACCGCGGCGGGTTCCTTCGCCTGGGTCGCCGGTGCCTGCGCCAGGGCGGCGGCCTCCTCGTGCGCCTTCAGGATCGCGTGATAGGCCTCGGGCCGCCGCCGCATGACTGAGGTCAGCGCCACCCGCGTCGCCCGGAGATCCCAGCTGCCGATCCCGGCTCCTTCCGCGAGATCGACCACCACGACCTCGCCGGGCGTGGCGAGATACGCCTCGGGCACCCCATCGAGGTCGACATCGAGCAGCGCGGCGCCGTCACCGGGTGCATGGAGCGCCGGAACCGCCGCGGCATCCGGCGGCCGGACGGGCCGGGCGTCCCGCGCCTGCGCCCGGTCTGCGATGTCCTCGGCTGCGATCAGGTGGGCGTACGTCGCCAGCCGCATGTGGACGATGTAGATCCCACCGAAGAGCCCATGCCAGTAGCAGTCGTTGGACTGCCCGCGGTACAGGTGATCGAGCGCCGCCTCCTTCTCGCCGCCGTCCGGCAGCGCGGCGACCTTGGCGGAGACGCGCAGCATCTGCTTGTGGAGGTCGTTGATCTCACGGTAGCGGGCCTGGAAGTTGCGCCAGAAGCCACCCCGCAGGTAGCGCTTCTCCGGCAGGTCGTGCTCGAACGCCCGCTTCACGAGCGCGGTGAAGACGGTCGATTCGGCGGCCGGGAGCGCCCATTCGCCCATCTCGATGTACGAGGCGGTCGGGACGTAGATCCGGCCCACGGGCGGTTCCCGCTCCAGCCAGGCGGACGGCGTGACCGTGGTCAGCCACCCGGCGTTCTGCTCGAGCAGCCCGAAGAACCTGTCGATCCAGCGGTTGGCGCCCCAGCAGTGCTCGTGGGTCCCCGGCCAGGCGCCGAACTTCTCGCCGTCGTCGCCCATCATCCCGAGCCGTCGCCCGTCATCCGTGGCGTGGTCGCGGAGGTGTGCGATGACGTCCTCCGGGGCGCCGAAGGGGATCCGGTAACGCAGTCCCTGCTCCGTGCCGAAGACGCGCAGCAGCCGCCCCTGGTCCTCCGTGACGTACGCGCCCCACATCGCGTCCTCGGCGATGGCGGCGGCCCGGAAGTGGTTGTCGTCGAGGATGGTCCAGTCGTACCCGGCGTCGGCGAGCGCCGATGGCAGCTGCGGCTCCCACACGCGCTCCGCCAGCCAGGCGCCCCTCGGTCGGCGGCCGAAGAGTCGCTCGACGTCATCGGCCATCCGCACGAGCTGGCCGTGCCGGTCGCGCTCGGGGAGCGAGACGAGCACCGGCTCGTAGTAGCCGCCGCCAAGCATCTCGACCTGGTCGCGCGCCACGAGCGCGCCCAGCCGCTGCACGAAGTCGGGGTGCTCGGCCCGGATCCACTCGATCAGCGGGCCTGTGTAGTGCAGCGACAGCCGCACGCCAGGATGCCGCTCGAGCGCCTGGAGCAGTGGCGCGTACGCCGCCTCGTAGACGTCCTCGAAGACCCAGCCGAAGTTGCCGACCGGCTGGTGGTTGTGGATCGCCAGCGCCAGTGCGATGCGGCCGGTCACCGGCCTCCCTCCGTCTCCCTCTCCTGCGTCGATGCCGTGGTTCAGGCGCGCCTGTCCGCGCTGAACGCCGCTGTCGCGAGCCTCCCGACCCCGAAGGCCGCCGCCTGCTCGGAGGCGGGTACCTGGCCGTCTCCGAGCGGCTCCGGCCCGCTCCGCGGCGCTCCGTCCCCCGACAGGGATCGGCGCGCGGGACGGCGTCGGGGCTTCTTCGTCCCGCGGCGTGCCTCGCGGGCGGCGGGCACGTAGAGCTGCTCGATGTACTCCTGGAGCATGCGCGTGGTGGAGAACCGCCAGACAGTGCTCCGGATGGACGCGCGCACGATCTGGAGCCACGCCGCCGGAAGCCCGTCACGATCCCGCTCGTAGTACCGCGGCACGACCTCCTGCTCCAGGAGGCGGTAGAGCTCGTTGGCGTCGGCCCAGTCCTGCGCGCTTTCGTCGGGGTTGGTCTCGCGCCCTCCGATCGCCCACCCGTTCGTCCCCGTCCAGCCTTCGTCCCACCAGCCGTCCAGGACGGAGAGGTTCACCACGCCGTTGACCGCCGCCTTCATGCCGCTCGTGCCCGACG
>JAJYJR010000157.1 GCA_021789355.1 Chloroflexota bacterium
ACGCGAAGCGCACCGGGCGCCTGAAGCGGGTCGGGTAGTCTGGACTGGTCGCCGGAGTGGATCGGGAGCTGACGATGGGTAGTTCCGTCGCCGAGCAAGCGCAGGCCGAGCAGCGTTCTTTCGAGCTCGTGTTCGAGGCCGTCTCGTGCGACAGGTGCGGGGAGACGGTTCCCGTTGCCCGCGGGTGCCGGTGCGGGGCGGAGGCGCCTCGCACCGACGAGCACGTCGCGCGCCGGCTCGCGGCACTTGCCGACATCCGCGCGGCGCTGGACGCCCCCGCCCGGTCTGCGGAGCCGATCGAGCTCGGCGAGCTCAGCGGCGCGTTGAGCACGTGGATCGCCGACCTCTTCGACGGTCTCAACCGGCTGGGGAGCCCGGCGGCGGAGGCATCCGGCGTGCGAGCGGCGGTTGCGCGCCTCGTCGACCTGCGTGCTCGCGCGCTAGCCATGCCTCGACGGCGCCCGTGGCTCGCGCTCTGGGATCCCATGGTCGCCCTCCTCGCGGCACTGACCAGGCTGGGCGCGACGGAGATCGATGCTGCCACCGCGCCGGATCCTGACTCCGCGAGGGCGTTGGAGACGATCGCACAGGCGCACCTCGACGAGGCCGCGAAGCAGATCGGACTCGTGGATGACCGGCTGGAGTGGTGGGGAGTCGAGCACACCATCCGACTCCCGGATTCGCTGATCAATGCGGCGTCCGTCGCGTACGACTCGACGGGCGCCCAGGACATCGTCGATCTCGACCGGCGCGGCATGCCCCTGTACGAACGGATCAGCGGTCGGTCCGCCGGTCCGACGGGCATCGGCGTCGGGCTGCTCCTCGACCTCGGGCTTGCCGACCGGGCGTTCGACGAGGCCCGTCTCTACCGCGTCGCCCAACTCGTGTACGCACGCCTCGATCGGAACCGCGCGGCGTTCGCCGCGCTCCTCGAGGACGCCGGCTGGCGCTCCGATCTCCTGCACGCCCGACGTCTGTTCTACGAGTCCCAGCTCGAGGCCGAGACGCTCCTGCGTGACCTCGCGGGCGATCGGCGCATCGAGGCGTCCGCGGTCCTCCATCTCGGAGCGCAGATGACTGAGCGTGTATCGGGCACGCTCCTCGGCCTCGTCCTGGCTCCGGAGCATCCGGCTTCGTTGACGCGCTCATCGGAATACGACGCGGTCCACCGAGCCGCAAGGGCCGCCGGCCTGAGCGACGCGATGGAAGGCCTCGACGACCGGGTTCGCAACGCGGCATCGCACCAGGACTTCGACGTCGGTCCGGACTACGTGGTCCTCGGCCGCCACCACGCGAAACCGGCAAAGGTCACCGACGGCGACCTCGTCGACATCGTGCTGGCGTCGCTCGAGTCGTGCGCGGCCATGTTCGCCGCGATCGACTGCATCGCCACGGAGGAGGGCCGGCTGGTTGCGGCTGACCGGCTCGAGGACATCCCGACTAGGGATCTGCTCGCCGTTATTGTCGCCTCGTCGGGCGTCCATCCCGGGAGGATCGACCTCAGGCGCGACCGGGTCGAGGTGTCCGGCGCCGCCTATGGAACCCTCGGTATCAACCCGCTGAGCGTGACCGCGATCATCGCGCCACATCTACCCTCTGACGTGCGCCGGGTGGTGCTCCGGCTCAAGGGCCCTGGAGGAACCGTAGTTGCCGACGTGATCGTGGAGCCGCTCCGCCGATTCCAGGCGAGCGAGGGGCTCGCCAAGAACGTGGCGTTCGTGGAGTTCCTCGGGCATGCCACGCTCAACGGCCGGCCCGTCTTCTCGCGCCGCCATGTCCGGTTCATGCTGGCCCGCTACGTCCACGAGCGACTCGAGGCACCCACACCAGAGGTCGACGAGGCAAGCCGACTCCTGTCGGCAGGGGCCCGGCGTCTCCACGATTCGGAGCTTGCTGAGGCCTGCGAAGCCTGGGTCGTGCTGCGGCGAGCGCAGGACGGCGGGCTGGCGGCGCCAGTGGGCGCCGTGCGCAACTTCAAGCGGCTGGCCGATTACATCGGCACTCCGCCCGGGCCCTGGAACGACGGTTCTGGCCCTCACCTATCCAGGGCTGAGACCGGCCGAGCGCATTCGTTCCAAGGTGGTCGCTGAGGGTCTTGTATCCGCTGTCGGGAATGACAGGGAACGACGAGCCGGAGGTCTTCGGGACAGCCGAAACCGTCGGCCGCGCGCCGCGGAACGCCCCAAGGACCACAACCGGAGCCGTCACCGGAACGAGGGATGTTGTGCGCGTGGATGATTGAACGAAGTCAGGGTCTTGGCGGTCGTGTCTTGTGGAGGACACGATGCGGGTCGGAAGCGAGGAAGCGATGGCGTTCAACGGGAAGGCCCGTGATGCTGCCCGCGATCGTGCTGGCGACACGTTCGCAAAGAGCCTCGAGCGGGCCCTCGACTCCCAATTTCGCCTTGCGGTCCTCATTCTTGGTGACCGGGACGAAGCCGAGGACGCGCTGCACGACGCGCTCGAGGCAGCCTGGCGAGCCCGCAATGGTCTGCGCGAGCCGGAGCGCTTCGATGCGTGGTTCGGGCGCATCGTCACGAACACGTGCCGCGACCGCGCGCGGCGCCGGCGACGAGGCCCGGTCGCGGTCGCCGATCTGCCCGACCGCGAGGCTCCGGACGAGCTCGCGGGGCTGCCCGACCGCTATCTGCTTCACCGGGGCCTGCGCGAGCTCGATGTCGACCACCGAACGGTGCTTGTGCTGCGCTACTACGCCGACCTGAGCGTCGATGACATCGCCACCCGCACGGGGGTCCGCGCCGGGACCGTGAAGTCGCGCCTGCACTACGGGTTGCGTGCGCTGCGGGCGGCTCTGGAGGCCGGCTCGCGGCGCGAGCGTGAGGGGGAGGTGTCGCGGTGAGCGACGAGCGCTTGGAACGCGAGCTGCGCGCCCTGTTCGACGAGAACGCCCCCGTCACGGCCCCCGCATCGCTCCACCAGCACGTGGCCGAACTCGCGCGGCGCGCGCCGGCAGTGCGTAGTCGGCGGCCGCTCCTGTCCCTGGTGGCCGTCCTCGGCACGATTGCGGTTGTCGCGGCATTCGTCGAGATCGCGCTCCTGACGTTGCCGCGACAGGGTCCGATCCCGGGTTCGCCGGCTCCGGTGCCACCCTCACCGACGATGAGGGCGGCCCCTCCACCCTCCGCGAGTCCGGCCCCCGCGCCGTCACCGACGCCGGTGCCCACCGCGGCATCGAGCTGGTCCTTCCGGCTGGCCAGCCCGGGCACGCTGACCCCCGTCACCGGTGCCGACGGCTCGGCCTACCTTGCCACCAGCCCGGGGGGCCCGAAGGGGCAGGGCAAGGTCTATGCGCTCGACGCCGCCGGCCACGTGAAGCCGGGCTGGCCGTTTGCCCCGGCGGGCGTCGCCGCCTTCGGCACCCCCGCGGTGGCGACCGACGGCACCGTCTACGCGCTCGGGTGGGCCTATGGGAAGAGCGCCGCGGAGGCGGCCGGCACGAACGCCGCCACGCTGTGGGCGCTCGACCCGGCTGGCCGCGTCAAGGCCGGCTGGCCGCAGCCGGTCGCCGGATCGGTGTTCATGGGCGATGGCGGTGGCCTGGCAGTGCGCCCGGATGGCGGCGTCATCTACGTCGAGGGGACGACGAAGGGCGGCTCGAGCGCCTACCGCGCGGTCGCGCTCGATGCGGACGGGCGGCCGGCGGCGGGCTGGCCGGTCTCCCTGCCCGGAGGGCCGTTGTGCGCGGTGCCGTGCTCGATCGGCACGGTCGGACCCGACGGAGTCTGGTATGCCCTGATCCAGCTGGGCAGGGGGCCCGGCGCCGAGATCGTGGCCCTGCGTCCGGATGGGACGCCAGTCGCCGGCTGGCCAGTGCAGGTGCCAGGCGGTGAGGGCTTCACCCTCGGGGGCGACGGGACGATCTACGCTTGGGGGTTCGACACGAACGGCGCGCAGCCACCCTCGGGCGTGCCGAAGATCGTGCGCACGCGGTTCGTCGAGGTCGATCCCGACGGTCGCCTGCGTTCGGGCTGGCCGGTCACGCTCGACGGCCCGGTGAGCATCCCGGCCCTCGGACCCGACGGCACGCTCTACGCGACTGCCGGCGGGGAGGCTGGACAGGTCGAGCGCGTCGTCGGGCTCGCTCGGGACGGGACCGAACGCGCTGGATGGCCCTACACGCTTCGCTCGGACCTCACCGCCTATCCCTATTCACCGACCGAAGGGATGCCGGCGCGAGCTACGGGACCGAGCGTCGGACCCGATGGCACGGTCTACCTACCGGTGTATCGGACCGGTCAGCTCGGATCCGCCGCACAGGCGCTCCTCGCCATAGCGCCGTCCGGGAGAGTCGCGGTCGGGTGGCCGGTCTGGCTCCCTGCAGGGGCGCGCTTCGGGTTCGTGGGCGAGTTCACGATCGGCGGGGGCGGCCAACTCGTGCAGCCTGCGTTCGGCGCTGACGGCACCATCTACGTGCCGGTCGACTTGGCCAGCACCACAGCGGGCGTCGTCATGGCAGTCGAGCCCTCCGGACACGCGCCGTCGGGCTGGCCGCTGGCAGCACCTGCGGGCTCCAGCGGCCCCTCCCACGTGATCGCGCTCCGGCTCGTCCCGGAGGAAGACCTCATCCTGACCACCGTGGCCGATTTCGGGAACTCGGCCATCGTGTCGCGCGTCGCGACCCCGTGACCGTGGCGGTCCGGGTCGTTCACAGGCCCGGCGACCACCCGGCGCCGCCTTGCGCACTGCGCGAACCTGCATACAGTGGCCTCGGGTGTCGCGGATGGCATCGACCCGCCGTAGTGCCGGCCACTCCCTGCGACAGGGGTATATGCGCCGGATTCGGTGAGATCTGGTCTGTTCGGATACATCTCCCCGTTCAGCCCGGCCACCCACGTCCTCGACGGCGTGCGTGCCGCGCTGACCGAGGGCACGGCGGTCACCGCACTGCTGCCGCACGTGGCCGCGCTCGTCGTGATGGGGATCGTCCTGATCCCGGTCGGCCTCTTCGTCTTCGCGCGCGCCGAGCGCTACGCCAAGCGCACCGGACGGCTCAAGCGAGTCGGGTAGGCGCACGTCTTGGCCAGTCCGCGCGCACTCCTGGGTCCGTCGGGTAGGCGGTGCGGATCGAGTCGGCCGGCAGGAAGCGCGGATCTAGTCCGGCAGGAGGTGGACCTCCAGTCCGGCAGGAGGTGCTGATCGCGGTGGTTTCGTGGGCAGACCGGCGTCCAGGCGCCGCTCCTCGAGCGAGTCCCTGATGACAACGCGGGCTCGTTTCGTCCCAGTGGGCCAGCCGGCATGCGCGGTCAGGCTGCACCACAGGAATAGAGGCCTGGTGGGGGCGACCTGCACGGCCCGACCGGATTGAGGCTGGCAAGCCCCGTGGCATCGAACTTGACGGAGCCGCGCGGCGCCGGGACACTGTTGAACGCGACTCGCTGCCCCGGTGGACCGATGACCCGTCGCATGCTTCTGGCCCTCCTCGCCTGGCCGATCGTCCCCGCCGCGATCGCGGTGCTGTTTCTCATCAACAGCGAGGCAGTCCCCGTCGCGTGCCGCTTGTCCGACGTCGGCTTCCGCCGGCCGATCTACTCGACGTGCCTGCCGACCCTCCTCCCTGACCTGACGGGGCCCGATCCCGCGCTGGTCCGGGTCTCCTGGGCGCTCGTGGGGGCGTTCATCTACCTCGGCCTGCTGGGCTGGAGCGCCTTCGCCCGCCGCAGGGCATCCGGCGGGTCCGCGACGCCGGGCCTGCGCCGGTGGATCCTTCTGACCGTTCCCGTCGTCCCGGCGGTCGCCGTGGTGGCCTACCTGATGGGCGGCGATGGGATCCCCCATTTCTGCCCTTCCCACGCCTACCCGATCCTCGGCTACGCCTGCCTGCCCGCGCTCTTCCACGGCCTGACTGGCTCGGATCCGATTGTCATATCGGTCTCGTGGCTGGCAGTCGCCGCGCTCGCCTACGTCGGGCTGCTCGGGTGGGGTCTGGCGTTAGGAGCGCGGACAGTGCGGTGACGCTCCTCCGCCCGCGAGTCGTGCGCCGCCGATCTGACATCCGTCGGCGCCGCCCAGCCGGTGGTGGCTGCAACGTCGGCCCTCGCGGACAACCCGACCACCGCGCGATGTCTCCTCTTCCAGCCGTATCCCGCGAGCCCCTGCGCTGCCTCTAGCCCGACATCACGCCGCCGGCGTCCGCTTCACTTCACGTCGTGACCTGCGGTCGGCGCGAACTGCTCGCTGGAGGCTCGGTCCGGGCTACGAGCAATAGGGGCTCGGCGGGCGTTGGTCTCGGTCGTCCGGCTGATGGTGCCGTCGGCGCGTATTCAGTAAGTCCACCACTATCAGCACCCAGTCCGGCAGGAGGTGTGGATGGTGGTGTATTTCCGCGACGCCCGCGGTGCCACGACCCAGTCTCGCCTCCACCGCCGTTGACCGATCGGGCGAAGTCGCCCACAGTCGAGGTGAACCAGAACGGCCTCTGCTGCATCTTGTAGGTATGGTGGCCGTCGAGCGTCTGGAGGGATTGATCGGCGTGGACCCTGTCGCGTCAGGGGGGACCGAGGCCGAGCGAGGGGTGGCGTTCGAGCGGTTCTCGCAGAGCCGGCTCGAGCGCGCCTATCACCTGGCCAGCGTGATCCTCCGGGACGGCACGGACGCCGAGGATGCCGTGCACGACGCCGCGGTGCAGGCGTGGCTCCACTGGGGTGACATGCGCGAGCCGGCACGCCTGGATGCCTGGTTCGACCGCATCGTCGTGAACGAGTGCCGTGCGCACCTGCGTCGGCGGACCGTTCGCCTCCTGCCGATGGACTCGGACCCGCCGGGTCCCGATCCCTTCCGTGGGGTGGTGGACGGGGACGTCCTCAACCGGGCGCTGGCCACGCTCGACGCGGACCACCGCATCGCGGTCGTGCTGCGCTACGTCGCCGAGCTCACCCCCGCCGAGATCGCCGCCCGCACGGGCACGCGCGAGGGCACCGTGAAGTCTCGTCTCCATTACGCGCTGCGCCGGATGCGCTCCGTGCTCGATGACACCGAGCGCGCGAGCGCCGGAGGTTCGCGATGAGCGACGAGCGCCTCGATCGCCAGATTCGGGCGGCGCTGGAGCGGGACGCGCGTCCGCTGCCGCCCGCCGTGCGTGCGCGACTCTCCGCCATCCCCGACGAGTTCCCCCGCGAGCGCCGATCGCGGGGGATCACGCAGATCTTCGCCGCGGCCGGGGCGCTCGCCGCCGTGCTCGTGCTCGCTGTGGCAGTCCTCGTCCTGGTGGGCCTGCACAACACGACGGTCGGCCCGGCGGCGAGCGCCACCCCTTCAGCTCCGGCGACCGCTCCCGCTGTCGTCGTGCCGGCCTCGCCGCCCGCGCCTTCGGCGACGGAGCCATCGCCTGCCGCATGGGCGGCGGCCTCGTCGGCGTCCCTCGCGGGCATGTCCCTGACCGATGTCGTGCCATTTAGCGGCGGCTTTCTCGCCCTCGGGACGACCATTGGTCCGGTGACCGAGCACATCCTGACCTCGCCGAACGGCACCGACTGGACGCGCCACGAACCGGTTATCACACCCTCCGGCCCAGCGGGTCTCGACGCCGTGGCGCCGGCGGGCTCAGGGCTCATCGCGGTGGGTAGCACGGGGTACCCGTGCAGCACGGGGAAGGCCGCGGTCTTCACCTCGCTGGACGGGATCCACTGGACGGCGGTCGACCTGCCGGCACCGGTCACCGGCCAGTCGTTCTCGGCCCAGAAGATCGCGGCAGGCCCTGGCGGCTTCGTCGTCCTCGGCGGCTACGAGGGGTGCGTGGGGGGCTCTGGTTCGGGCGGTTCACCGGTCCCGCTGAACACGCCCCTGCTCTGGCACTCAGCGGACGGGCAGCACTGGAGCTTCGTCCGGTTCCCTGAGGCGAACGTGAACATCGGTGCCCTGGCCGCAGGCGGTCCCGGTTTCTTGCTCGGTGGTGACCTCCACGTCGGGCCGCGGCTGGACGCCGCGATCTGGACCTCCCGCGACGGCGTGACCTGGACGGCCGCGAACCCGCTCCCGGACAACAAAGGCATGGGGGATGGCGGGCCGATGGATGTGAACACGATCGCTGCCGGACCCGACCGCATCATTGCCGTGGCGGGTCGGACGGGCTACCAACCGCAGGGTCGGATCTGGTCGTCGCAGGATGGCATCACCTGGCAGAAGGTCGCGGATTTGACCGCGCAGGATCCGCGCGTGCCGCTCGTGGCGTGGACACCGGCCGGGTTCGTGATGGCCGCGCTTGGAGGCAACACACCAGGCGTCTATGACCTCAGCCTCCGCTCATCCACCGACGGGGCGTCTTGGACCACCCTGTTCTCACTCCCGCCTGCCGACACCGCCGTCTCCGCGATCGCGGCCGATGGAGCTTCGATCGTCGTTGTCGGCACGTCGGGTCAGAATGCCCTGGTGGTGACCGGCCCGGCGGCGCTGGCGTCTTCCGCCGAGACGGCGCCTGCTCCGTGCACGACCGTGCAACTCCAGATCTCCACGGTGAACACGGGCGCGGCCGCCGGGACGGCGGGCGGCTGGCTGCGGTTCCTGAACGTGGGCAGTCAGCCCTGCTCGCTGCGCGGCTGGCCGACCGTCATCGGCGTGACCGCGGCGGGAGTGACCACGCGAGCCCGGAACGTGAACATGCTGCTCGACTCGCCGAACGTGCAAGGAACCCCGACCGTCACCCTCAACTCCGGCGACGACGCCTTCGCCGCGTTCGCCGGCGGCGACAACCCGGGGCCATCGATGACCACGTGCCCCCCACCGTTCACGACGCTCCGGGTCACCCCGCCCGGTGCCACGGGGTTTGTTACCGTGTCGGCCTGGAACGCGGGGGACGGCGCCTACCTTGCCGCGTGTGCCGGGCTCGAGGTGACGATGGTCGTGCCGCGCTCGCTGGTGCCGTATGTCCCGCTCACGCCGTAGGGTCGGCTACCCCCGCGGTCCCTGCGTGGCTGAGCGCGCCCGATCCGCAGTCACGTTCTTGTCGCGTCTTGCGGAGCGCGGATGGAGTGCGGTCGACCGAACATCTCGGGGCCCGAGGGCCCAGACAGGCGATGCGCCCGATGGGCATCACGCCGTGAATCGCAATGCGCGCCGGCGCCGGGCGTTCGGTCCCGGGTGATGGCGCACCTCGTGGCCGCGCTGGACGCGCGCGAGGCGCAGGGCAAGGATCTTGCGGGTCACGGCGAGCGATGCCCAGTTCGACGCCGAGGTCATCTCCGGCCGATGGCACAGCCCCTCGTCGCACGCGGCGACCGCCTCGAGCAGGTCGCTCTCCCGCCCCGGCCGGGTAGCGAACGCCACCTCGCGACGCAGATAGCCCAGGCTCACGATCTCGCCGGCGGCGAGGGCACCGACGCCGAGCGTCAGCCCCGCGTCTGGTTCACCTGGACTCTCGAGAAGATCGCGGGAGCGGTCAACGGCCGCCGCGGCAGGAGCGGGCGCTAGGCCCATCCGCGTGCGCGTACCATCTAGCCACTCACGAGGGAGCGATTGACCGGGGCGTTGCGACCGTCGGCGGTACCGATGCCGGCGAAATCTGCATGCACGGACGAGACAACCGGGGTGCGGGGCCGAGACCGCGGCACGCGATCCCCTATCGGGCGACCGGCGAGGTTTGGCCGACTGGGCGACGTATCCGGGTGAGGAGCTGGTGCCGAGCATGTGGGACCTGGGCTGCTGACGTTGCGGTCGGCGGGCTGACTGTCACGGGCGTTCAGGGAAGCACGAACCAGTGATCACGGTCGACTATCTCGCGGTTCCGCTCGCTGTCCTGCTCCTCTGGTTCATCGTCCGGCGCAAGAGCACGCGGGTTGCCTTACTCGCCATCGTGGCAACGCTCCACCTGCTCGCGGTTCTGGACGTGGCGATTCTCCCGATACCGATCGACTCAACGCTCATGGCCGGACCGCGGGCGGCTCACATCGGCCACGACAACCTCGTGCCGTTCGCCACGATCGTGCCGGCCATCGCCACTCGCTCGTCCAATGGGCTCGGCCAGCTTGTCGGCAACGTCGTGATGCTGATGCCACTCGGACTCTACCTACCGCTCCTGTTGCCGGCCGCCAAGTCTTGGCCGGTTGTCGTGACCACTGGCCTTGGTGCGAGCCTCGCGGTGGAGGCGATCCAGTTCTCCGTGTCACACTTCTGGTTGCGTTACTCCTATCGTTCGGCGGACATAGACGACGTGATCCTCAACACGATCGGAGTGGCGGTGGGATACGCAGGGGCGAAGGTCACGCTCGCTGTGCTGGCAACGAAGCGGGCGTGAAGCGCGCGTAAGGTCTGGTGGGCCGGCGCGTCGCGGATGTCGACGCCGGGCCAAGACTGAGCACTTTCCGCCGGTCGAAATCTGAGCACCCCTGACCAGAGCGACTGGCACCCTCGCGCAAGCAGGAGCTTGCGGCGAGGGGAGAAGGAGTGCATCAGGTGGA
>JAJYJR010000158.1 GCA_021789355.1 Chloroflexota bacterium
GGGCCGCATCGTGAAGCTCGACACCGTGGAGGGGCTGCGCGACCTGGCGCACCACCAGGTGGAGCTGCGTTTCGCGGGGCCCGTGCCAGAGGCCGAGTTCGCGGCCCTGCCCGGCGTGAGCGACGTCGTCCTGGACGACCACGTCCTGCGCATGCGCGTGGCGGGAGCGATCACCCCGGTGGTGCAGGCCGCGGCGCGGTACGAGCTCCTCGACTTCGTCTCGCGAGAGCCCAGCCTGGAGGAGACGTTCCTCGCTCAATACGGCCGCGAGGCCGTCGAGGTGAACAACCATGGCCGTTAGCGCCGGAGCGCCGGGGCGGACATCCGCGACGACTCTCCCCCCGATCCCGCTGCATCGCCGCCTCTACGGCTTCGGGAGCATCTACGGCAAGACGGTCCGCGACTCCCGTCTCGCGTTCATCATCGCCGCGGGGATGCTGGGCGGCCTGTCGCTCGTCATGGGCGCCGCGATCGGGACCGTCTTCCCGACGATCACGTCCCGGCTCGCGGTGGACCAGCTCGTCGCGAGCATGCCCGCCTCGATGGTCAACCTGTTCGGCAACGCCACCCTGATGAAAGAGAAGCTCGGCACCCTCGGGGGCTACATGACCTGGAAGTACGGCGCCCTCTTCGCCCTCGGCACCGCGCTCTGGTCGATCCTCGCCCTGTCCGGGACCCTGGCGGGCGAGGCGGCCCGCGGTTCCCTCGACTTCGTCGCCGCCGCACCGTTCGGCAAGCGCCGCATCGCGCTCGAGAAGCTGGCGGCCCACCTGACGATGCTCTGGCTGGCGATGGCCGTCGTCGCGGTCATGGTCGTCGTCAGCTCGAACACGTTCGGCGACCCGAACCTGGGCGACCCGATCCCGCTCGGCTCCTCGATCGGCTTCGCCCTCTGGGTCGGGTTCATCGCCATGTGTTTCGGCGGCCTCGCGCTCGCCCTCGCGCCGGTGCTCGGCCGTTCCGGCGCGGCCGGCGTCGCCGGCCTGGTCATGGCCGGCCTGTGGGTCGCGAGCGGCCTGGACGTCGGTGGCCCGCTCCTGGTCCTGAGCCCGTTCCACTGGACGGCCGACCACATCCCGCTCGTCGGCATCTACGACTGGCCGGGGCTCGCGCTGGTGGGGGTCGTCGCGATCGTTCTCCTCGCGCTCGGGGTCGAGCTGTTCACGCGCCGCGACCTCGGGGTCACCGCCGGCCTCTCCCTGCCGGCGACGCCGGGGGCGGTCCTCGGCGTCCGCGGCCCGGTCAGCCGGGCCTTCGGCGACGAGCTGCCGCGGTCCCTGGCATGGGGGATCGGCCTGTTCCTCTTCGGCGCGCTCCTCGCGTCCCTGGTCAAGCCGATGGCGGACCAGATCTCGGGCAGTCCCGAGATGATGAGGCTGTTCTCGATGGTCTTCCCGAGCTTCGACCTCGCGTCGGCCAGCGGCTTCCTCCAGCTGTACGTGCAGCTCTTCTACATCGCCGCCGGTTTCGCCGGGGCCACGTTCGTCTCCAGGTGGGCCTCGGATGAGACCGACGGTCGTCTCGAGATGGTCCTGACCGCGCCGATGGCGCGCGCCCGCTGGGTGGTCGCGGGCGGGATCGGCGCGCTCCTGGCGATCGTGGTCATGACCGTCCTGTTCGCGGCCGGGATCGGCATCGGTGCCGCGACGGGGGGCGTTTCTGCGGGAGAGGCCATGCTCGGCTCCGCGGCGCTCGGCATCTACGCCAGCGCGATCGTCGGCCTGGGCGTCGCGATCGGCGGACTCTGGCGGACGTCGATCGCGGGCGAGATCGCCGCGCTGGTCGTCGTGGCGACGTACCTCGTCGACCTCCTCGCGCCGCCGCTCAAGCTGCCAGACTGGTTCCACCAGCTCGCCCTGACTGCGCACATGGGTCAGCCGATGGTCGGCCAGTGGGACGCGACCGGCGTGGTGGCGTGCCTGGTCATCGGGGTCGGCGGGATCCTGCTCGGCGCCTGGGGCATGAGCAGGCGCGACGTCGCGCGCTGATCGCCGGCTCGCCGGAGGCGCTCGGACCTTGCGCTGTCCGTGGGTGGCTCGTAGCGTCTCCACCATGAACGCCACACCGACCTCGACGGCGGAGGCCGCCACACTCACCGGCCCCAGCGGTTCGACCATCGTCACGCCCGGCCACGGCCCCCGACCGGTCCGCGCGCCGCGAGGCCCGGAGCGCACCTGCAAGGGCTGGGGTCAGGAAGCCGCGCTGCGGATGCTCATGAACAACCTCGACCCCGAAGTGGGCGAGGCGCCGGATCAGCTGATCGTCTACGGCGGCACCGGGCGCGCGGCACGCAGCTGGGAGGCCTTCGACGCCATCGTGGCGTCGCTCCGGGAGCTGGAGAACGATGAGACCCTGCTGGTGCAGTCGGGCAAGCCGGTCGGCATCTTCCGCACCACGCCCGACGCCCCTCGGGTCCTGATCGCCAACGCCAACCTGGTGCCCCACTGGGGTACCTGGGGCGTGTTCCGCGAGCTGGAGCGGATGGGGCTGACGATGTTCGGCCAGATGACCGCGGGCTCCTGGATCTACATCGCCACCCAGGGGATCATCCAGGGCACCTACGAGACGTTCGCCGAGATGGCGCGCCAGCACTTCGGTGGCACGCTGCGGGAGCGCGTGGTCCTGACCGCAGGCCTGGGCGGCATGGGCGGCGCGCAGCCGCTGGCGATCACCATGAACGAAGGCGTCGGCCTCTGCATCGAGGTGGACCCGGCCCGGGCACAACGCCGCCACGCGGCGGGCTACGTCGACGAGCTGACGGCGGACCTCGACGACGCGCTGGCCCGGGTGGAGGCGGCCCGGGCGGAGGGCCGGCCCCTGTCCGTCGCGCTGGTGGCGAACGCCGCCGACGTGGAACCCGAGCTGGTCCGGCGGGGCTGGCAGCCCGACGCGCTCACCGACCAGACCAGCGCGCACGACCTGCTCGGCGGGTACGTGCCCGGTGGCATGACCTTCGAGGCCGCGCTCGCGCTCCGGTCCGCGGACCCCGACGCATACCTGGCGGCAAGCCGCGGAAGCGTCGTCCGCCACGTCCGCGCCATGCTGGCGCTGCAGCGCGGGGGCGCGGTGGCCTTCGACTACGGCAACAACATCCGGCAGGCGGCCGCGGACGAGGGTGTCGCCGACGCGTTCGACATCGGCGGGTTCGTGCCGCTGTTCATCCGGCCGCTCTTCTGCGAGGGCAAGGGTCCCTTCCGCTGGGCGGCGCTCTCGGGCGATCCCGAGGATATCCTGCGCACCGACCGGGCCCTGATGGAGCTCTTCCCGGGCGACGCGAGCCTGCGGCGCTGGCTCACCCTGGCGGAGCGGAAGGTGCCCTTCCAGGGACTGCCGGCCCGGATCTGCTGGCTGGGCTACGGCGAGCGGACACGGGCCGGGTTGCGCTTCAACGAGATGGTCGCCTCCGGCGAGTTGAAGGCGCCGATCGTCATCGGGCGCGACCACCTCGACGCCGGGTCCGTGGCGAGCCCCAACCGCGAGACCGAGGGGATGCGGGACGGCTCCGATGCGATCGCCGACTGGCCACTCCTGAACGCACTGCTCAACACCGCCGCGGGCGCCACCTGGGTGAGCATCCACCACGGTGGCGGCGTGGGGATCGGGTACAGCATCCACGCGGGCATGGTCGTGGTCGCTGACGGGACGGCGGAGGCGGCGCAGCGCCTGGAGCGGGTTCTCACCACGGATCCGGGCAGCGGCGTGATGCGGCACGTGGACGCCGGCTACGAGCGGGCCATCGCGGTGGCCCGGGCGCGCGGAGTCCGCATCCCGATGATCGAGGCGGCCGAGCGGAAGGCGCGCGAGCCGGAGGTCCGGCGGCCCGAGCCGTAGCTGCACGCCGGGTGGCCCAGGCCGCCGCCCGGGCGGCCGAGACCCTCGACCCGAGCCACCGGCACGAGCCACCGGCCGGGGGCCACCCCCGGCGCCCCCGGCGTCAGAACGCCGGCAGCACTTCCTGCTGGTCGAGTTCCTGGCTGCGCATCTCGCCCCGCCCGAACGACCCCCAGACCACCACGCGCAACTGGCTGTAGCCGCGCAGGTCGGCCGGCGTGGCCCAGACCAGCCGATCGAGGCCCATCGAGAAGCCGCGGCAGGCGGCGACGGGGCCGAGGAGCAGGGCGCCCGCGTCGAGCTGCCCTGTCGCCACGTCGAGCGCGTGGAGGGTAAGGGTGCCGGTCTGGACCCCCACCGACGGCCCTTCCCACACCGCGACGGCCGATCCGTCCGGCGACCAGCCGATCGCCCAGTCCTCGTACTGCTGGGCACCAGGCGCCGGCGACGCATCGATCGGCGCGGGGGTCGTCGTCGCTGCCTCGGGGCCACCGGCCGCCGCCGAGGATCCCGGCCCCACCGCCACCGGCGGCGACCCGACGGCGGGGGACGAGGCCGGGGTGGTTCGTTCCGCCCGGGCCCGGTGGGAGGCGGGTGCGGCCGCAGGCGATGGCGTCGCGATCGGGGTCGCCGTCGGCGCGGCGAATGGATCGAAGCCGTTCCATCGGGCGAAGACCAGCTGGCCCTGGTCGGGGACGGGCACCAGCCCCACGAGACGCAGTGTCCCTGCCCAGCCGACGACGTACCGGGCGGTCGGATCCACCGACGGGAGCCACAGCGCGGTGCCGGCAATCGTGCGCCGGTCGCCGGTCCGCGGGTCCAGCACGAACGACCGGGGGGTCAGCACCGCCGGATTGTCAGGCTCGACGGCGTACGTGCTGCCCACGATCCGGGATCCCGCCCACGACGCGAACGAAGAGGCGTGATCGGTGGTGATCGGGACCGCCCACTGGTCGCCCGGGTGCCAGGTGTAGATATCCGGACCGATCGAGCCGTCGGTGGGCATCGCGCTGAACGCCAGGGTGGTTCCGTCCGGGGACCAGGCCGGCGACGCGCCGGTGGGGATCACGTCCTGCAGGATCGGCTGCGCGAACACCGGCGGAAGGGTCGCGATCCCGACTGAGCCCGGCAGGGCGCTCGAAGAGGCCGACGCTCCACCGGGGGCGCCGGATGGAAGCGCGCTCGACGCAGCCGCCGCCGCGGAGGATGCCGCGGGCGACGCGGAGGCGGCGGGTCGCCGCGTCGTTCCGACCGTGGCGCCGGGCGACTTCGCGGCGCGCTCGGTCGGCGATGGATGCGGCGTGGAGGCGACGGTCTTCTTCTGGGCGAGCGGTGTGGCCCGTGCCTTCGCCACCGGAGAAGAAGAGTGCTGCGGCGCCACGCTCGACGGGACCGCAGCAGCGGGCGAGCCCGCGCCGACCGCGGGCACGGGGGATTCGAACGGGCTCACCGGAGGCGTGGTACCGGAGGCGCCGCTGCCCAGGTCGACCACGTAGTACGTCGTCGTCGCGCCAGCGCCGGGCCTTGCCGCGATGGCCGCGTGCCGGCCCGTCGGGTCGAACGCGAGGCCGCTCACCGCCGCGGTCAGCGGCAGGCCCACCACCTGGTCTGCCTGGGGGGCGAACTCCGCGCACGAGATGGTGCCTGCCGGGCACGCGCGGTCCAGGCGCGTGCGGTAGAGCCGGACCACGTCGCCCTGGATCCCCACGAACGCGAGCTCCACCGGGGCGATGGCGAACGGGGTCGCGCCCACGTTCGGTCCCGGGATCTGGACGGCCGGGCCCACCAGCAGCGCGCCCACGACCGCGACCAGCGCGACGGTGAGCAGCGATCCGAAGGCCACGCCGTTGCCGCGCCTCGCGCCCCGCAGCCGCGGCAGGGGTGTGGCCCTGGGCGGCCGGACGCGGCGAACCTCGACCTCGAGCGCGGCGAGGGTCCGTGCCGGCAGGTCGCGCGGGGCCACGGGCCCGGCCAGCAGCCGGATCGCGGCGCGATTCGCCCGGTACTCCGCGTCGACCTGGCGACAGGAGGCACAGGACGCCAGGTGCGTGGCCAGCGCGTCCTCCCGCGCCGGCTGGAGGGGGCCGTCGAGCCGCTCGGCGAGCCACGCTCGCGATCGCTCGTGGCTGAGGCGGTTCCCGCGGAAGGGTGGCATCATCGTCCTCCGGCGCGGCCCGTGGTCTGCCCTGCCCCGATCACCGCCGCTCCTCCGAACGCCGCGCCGGGTTCACGGTCGCCCCTTCCACCCGCGGTGACGCGGAGTCGGCCGGGGCGGGACGAGATTCTCCGGATGTCCGCCGCTCTTCCGCGAGGGCCACCCGGAGCGACTCGCGAGCGCGGGTCAGCAGGGCCCGGGCGGCGACGTGCGTCACGCCCAGCGCCTCGGCGAGCTCGGTCCCCGACAGCTCGTACAGCTCGGCGAGGATCAGCGCTCCCCGTTGGCGATCGGGAATGCGCGCCAGCGCCCGCGCCATCTCGCCGGACAGCCGCGACCGCATCGCGGTCTCCTCGGCCGAGGGGGCCGTCCCGCGTGATTCGCCGGACCAGGGAACGAAGCGGATGAGCCTGCGCCGGCGCAGCTCGTCAAGCGCCGTGCGGCTCGCGATCTGGAAGAGCCACGCCCGGGCACGGTCGTGTGACTCGAGGGTGTTGAGCGCCCGGAACGCCTTGACGAACGTCTCCTGGGTGAGATCCGCGGCCAGGTCGTCATCGCGCACCATCCGGGCGAGGAAGCCGTAGATCTCGCCCTGGTGCTGCGCGAACAGCGCCTCGATGAACGCCTGGTCGGACGTCCGCTCTGTCGTCACCGCGACCCCCAGTCGCGGAAGCAGCAGGTCGATCGATGCCACCCTTGCCTCTGCCGGAGTGTCCTGCCGGACGTACGCGGTGCTCCGTGGGCCGTCGCGGCCAGCCCGGAACACGCGACCGTCTCGTGCCTTGCGGCCATGTGACGGTCGGCGGCGGCAGGCTGTGACGCGGAGTGCGTGCCGTGACCGGCATCCCGGCCGGTGTGGCGCCTCACGACGGCCACTCCGTCCGATCGAGTCCGGCACGCGAGCGAAGCTCGGCCACGGCCTGCTCAGGGCTAACGGGGTTCACCGGCAGGCCCGTGCCCAGCTCCAGCCCGCCGATCTCGCGCAGGCGGGGGTGGACCTCCCAGTGCCAGTGGTACGTCTCGTCGACCCGCTGGTGGAGTGGCGACGTGTGGAGCACGAGGTTGTACGGGGGATCACCCAGCGCGTCGAGCAGCCGGAGCACTTTCTGCAGCGTCTCGGCGGCGCTCGTGAGCTGCGCGTCCGAGGCCAGCCCGAAGTCCGCCTGGTGCTGCCGGGGCACCACCCACAGTTCGAACGGCGACCGCGACGCGTAGGGCGCAAACGCGACGCTGGCGGCGTCCTCGAAGACGAGACGCTCGCGCGAGGCGACCTCCTGGCGGACCAGCCGGCAGTAGGGGCAGACGCCCTCGCGGATGACGTACCGCGCCGATCCGCCGAGCTCCTCGCCGACGCGGTGCGGGATCTGGGGAAGGTCGTACACGTCGAGACAGAGGTGGTTCGTCAGCGCCCCGGCCTCGCGACCGCGGTTCTCCACGACCTGCAGGTACTCCGTCCCACCGCGCGCACGCGCGTCCGCGATGACGCGGCGCGCCAGCTCCAGCATCCGGATGACCACCTGCGGTGATTCGGCTGCGAGCGTGCCGTGATGCTCGTGCGGCGCGACGATCGTGAGCCAGGCGCCGACGTCCGCAACGAGCCCGAGTCCGGGCTGGGGTTCGCCGTCCCGCGCGCTCCGTTCATCGCCGGCGACGCGGAACGCGTGGGCCCGCAGGGTCCGGATCCACGGCTCCGCCAGTCGTGCGCCGGTGCAGTTCTGGCACTCCCGCCCGGTGAACGACTGGGCCTGCCGCGCGAACCGGGGGGCCTCGTACGCCCGGTCGACCACCACGGCGACCCACCACCCCGTGATGGCATCCCTGCGCAGCTCGAAGACCCCGCCGGCCATCGCTCAGCCCGTCGCGGCAGGGCCGACGGCCGCAGCCGTCCCGCCGACGGCGACCGTCCCGCCAACCCCGGCCGCCGACGGCGATCGGCCGGGGTCGAGACGCTGGGCGTCGCCCCGCTCGATCAGGCGCCGGAATGCGGCGGCGAACCGCCATCCGGCCGCTTCGACCGATTCGGTGGACGGCACGCTCGACGGGAGCGGCCAGCCGCGCTCCCGGGCGATCGACGTCACGCCGATCGACGTCAGCCCGCACGGGTTGATCAGCCCGAAGTCGTCCAGGTCGGTGGTGATGTTGAGCGCGACGCCGTGGTAGCTCACGTCCTGTTCGACCCGGACGCCCAGCGCCCCGAGCTTCCGGGGCAGGGCGGACTCGGGGTCGCACCAGGCCCCGGGATAGCCCTCGCGGCGTGCCGCCGCGACCCCGTACGAGGCGGCGGTCTCGATCATCGCGGCCTCCAGCAGCCGGACGAACGGCCGGATCAGGAGGCCCCGTTCGCTCAGCTTCATGATCGGGTATGCGACCAGCTGTCCCGGACCGTGGTAGGTGGCCTCACCGCCGCGCTCGACGCGGATGACCTCGACGCCGATGCCGGCCAGGTATTCGACGGGGGCGATCACGTGCTCCTCGGAGCCGTGACGGCCGAGCGTCAGCACGCGGGGGTGCTCCAGGAGGAGGAGCGTGTCCGGCACGCGGCCGGCGACGCGGTCGGCGACCAGGTCGTGCTGGAGGTCCCATGCCTCCCTGTACGGCACGCGTCCCAGCCATCGAACGTCGAGCGTCATGTGAGGACGATACCAGCGCCGCGTCACTCCGGGATTGCGCCTGCTCGGCCGGTCTGCGGGGCCGTACGTGCCCCCGGCCCCTCGCGGCGCGCGAGGCTACCATGCGCCGCACAGGAGGGCTCGACTCGATGGACACGACGACCGGGACCGAGGCGTTCCTTCAGGCTCGCAACTTCCTCCTCCGGCAGCGCGGCGACTACGCGACCGCGTATCGGGACTTCCGCTGGCCCGATCTCGACCGGTTCAACTGGGCGCTCGACTACTTCGACGTGGTCGCCCGGGGCAACCATCGTCTGGCGCTCTGGGTAGTGGCAGACGACGGAAGCGAGATCAGGCTCACCTATGCGCAGCTGTCGGAGCGCTCGTCGCGCGTCGCCAGCTGGCTGCGGGGGCTGGGAGTGGCGCGCGGCGATCGGGTGCTGCTGATGTTGCCCAACACGCCTGAGCTCTGGGAGCTGTTGCTGGCCGCCATGAAGCTCGGCGCGGTGATCATCCCGGCCGCCACGCTGCTGACGCCCGACGACGTGCGCGACCGCCTCGAGCGCGGCAGCGTGCGCCACGCCATCGCCTGGGCTCCCGAGGCCGGCAAGTTCGCCACGCTTCCGGGCGGCTACACCCGGATCGCCGTCGGAGGGCAGGCCGACGGCTGGCTCGACTACGCGGCGGCGTCCGATGCCCCCGCCGACTTCGCGCCCGACGGGCCCACGCACGCCCGCGACACCCTGCTGCTGTATTTCACCTCCGGCACGACGGCGAAGCCGAAGCTCGTCGAGCATACCCACCAGAGCTACCCGGTCGGTCACCTCTCGACGATGTACTGGATCGGCCTCCAGCCCGGCGACGTGCACTGGAACATCAGCTCGCCGGGATGGGCCAAGCACGCCTGGAGCAGCGTATTCGCGCCCTGGAACGCCGAGGCCACCGTCTTCCTCTTCGAGTACGCCCGGTTCGACGCCCGGCGTGTGCTGGACGTGCTGGTGGACTACGAGGTCCAGACGCTCTGCGCCCCGCCCACCGTGTGGCGCATGCTGATCCAGCAGGACCTCGCCGCCTGGCCGGTCAGGCTGCGCGAGCTGGTCGGAGCGGGGGAGCCGCTCAACCCGGAGGTCATCGAGCGGGTGCGGCAGGCGTGGGATCTGACGATCCGTGACGGCTACGGGCAGACCGAGACCACGGCCCAGGTCGGGAACACGCCAGGCCAGCCGGTCAAGCCGGGCTCCATGGGCCGCCCGCTCCCCGGCTACCGGGTCGAGCTGCTCGACCCCGACGGACGCCCGGCCAACGAGGGAGAGATCTCGCTCGACCTGTCTGCTGGACCGCTGGGGCTCACACCCGGCTACCAGGACGACCCGACCCGCACTGCCGACATGATGCGCGATGGCTTCTACCACACGGGGGACGTGGCCAGCCGGGACGCGGACGGCTACTACACCTATGTCGGGCGCGCGGATGACGTCTTCAAGGCCAGCGACTACCGGATCAGCCCCTTCGAGCTGGAGAGCATCCTGATCGAGCACCCGGCGGTGGCCGAGGCCGCCGTCGTGCCCAGCCCGGACCCGCTGCGCCTGGCCACCCCCAAGGCGTTCGTTGCCCTGCGGGCCGGGTACAGCCCGTCGCCGGAGCTCGCCCGGGACATCCTGCGCTTCTGCCGCGAGCGCCTGGCACCCTACAAGCGCATCCGGCGGATCGAGTTCACCGATCTGCCCAAGACGATCTCCGGGAAGATCCGCCGCGTCGAGCTGCGCGGCCACGAGCAGGCGCGACCGCAGC
>JAJYJR010000159.1 GCA_021789355.1 Chloroflexota bacterium
GATCTGCGCTATCCCAGCAGGGACAGCAGCACCCCGGCGGGCACGGTGAGGATCTCGCGATCGGTGACCGTCGTCCGACGGCTCACCATGACGCCCCGGCCAAAGGCCTTGGTCATGCTCTCGTAGTCCTTGCCGGTCGGGGCGACTGCGTACTTGCTCTCGAGTGGGAGGTTGCGCCCCGCGACCTCGGTCAGGAAGTCGATCTCCCGACCGTCACTGCTGCGCCAGAAGAAGAGACGCCGAGGAGCCGAGTAGCGCTCCAGGCCATCGCGCTCCGCGTGGCGAAACAGTGCGATCGCCAGGAGATTCTCGACAAGGGCCGGCAGCGCTGGCGTCGGCCCGCCGAGGATGCTGGGGATGGCGGCGAATCCGGCGTCGCCGAAGTAGAGCTTCCGCGGTTTCGTCGGCGAAGGGCCGCCTTGACGCCTGGGATCGGGCTGATGGATGACCATGAGCCCGAAGGACTTCGCCAGGAGGTCGAGGTAGCTCGAAGCCGTTGGCTTGGTGACGCCCATGTGCACGGCGAGATCGCTCAGGTTGGTGAGCGATCCGAGAGCGACGACCAGTCGCGACAGCAGCTTCTCGAGACGATCTTCGCTCCGGTCGAGCCGCCTGACGTCGGCGGAGAGCCCGCGCCAGAGCTCCTGTACGGTTCCAGGATCGACGGCATGTGTCGCGAGCATGTCGGCGATCGGAGCCGGCAGGCCGCCAGAAAGCGCGTACTCGCCCAGATACTGGTCGAGCTCGGTGGCTCGCAGGGCCGCCAGGAGGACGGCATGGCGACCCTCGGGTGTGAGCATCTGGCCCAGGGAGATCCGCTCCGGTGGCAGGGCCGCTGGGGCCCGAGCTGCAACGTAGTCGCGAAAGGTCATCGCGGTGTGCAGCCGATCGAGCGGATGGCGGCCGCGGCCGCGACGACCGTGGAGGATATCCGCCGACTCGACAAGATCGGCGGCCGATGAACCGGTGAGGAGCACGGTCGCCCGCTTGAACGACGGGTTGTGTTCGTGAAGGTGGCCGACGACGTTGGCCCAGCCCTTCACGAAGGTGAGCTCGTCCAGGACGAACAGCCAGGGATGCTGGTCGTCTGGCCACAGGCGGAGAACAGTCTCCAGGGCCTCGTTGAGATCATCCTGCGTCGCGACCATGCGAAGGGTCAGAAAGCACGTTCGGTGCGCCCGCCCTGCGGCCACGCGCTCCGCGATCAGCCGCTTGGTCAGCGTCGTCTTGCCGCTCTGGCGAGGCCCCCGGAGCGTGAACACCGCTCCTGACGTCACGTCAGCGGCATCGAAGGGTCGAGGGTCCCATGTGAACGGCGCTTGCGCAGCCGCGGCCAGATGCACGTCGCTGGCTGGATCCCAGGTTGGATCGGTCCACCAGGGATTGAGAGCGTTGATCTGGTCGGGCGTCAGCATGAGCGAGACTTTACGATAGAGGGGGACTACTGGCAAGTAGACTTTACGATACGGGGGGTCTCACGGAAAGCGGACCGTACGATAGAGGCTCCTCGCCCACGCACGATGACCACGGCCGACCATGCGAGGGGCAGCATCTTTGCGGGCTCGCCAGTCACGCTACGGCCCGAGCAGCGCCGCCGGCACCACCGCGACACCGTCTGCCTCGCGGTGGGCGTGCGTTCCCATGGTGACGATGACCGCGTCGAGCAGGTCATCGTCGATCCGGTCGCGCAGCAGAGGCGCAGTGGCGGCTCCTGAGCCGGAAGATGGACGCGCGCAGGGACCCATGGTACGTTCACCATAAGGGGCGGCCCGAAGCGGTCGAGATAGGTTGAGGTCGCTCGATGCCCTCGCGTGTCCGCCGGCACATGGCTGCGCCATCGACTGGCGCCGCCGCTCCCGATCCCGGACGATTGCTCGACGGTCTGGCCGCACTGGCGGGAGCCGCCGCGGCAGCGCCCGACCTCCGCTCGATCTATCGCGCCCTGCTCGCGTACGCCACGACCTGCACGCCGACGAACGGGATCTTCGTCGCCCTCTACGATCCCGACCGCCAGCAGCGCGTCTGCGTCTACGCGGGCGGCGATGGGATGGAAGACGACGTCACGGCGCTGCCCCCGATGCCGATGAACGACAACCCCCAGAGCCGGGCGATCACGACCGGAGAGCCAGTCGTGATCGAGGACCTCCAGGCGGCCCTCGCCGGCAAGCCCGTCGTCAACCTCAGGGTCGACGTCGACCCGCGACTGCCCCAGTCGTCGCTGGCGGTTCCGATGGCGGTTCTCGGCCGGATGATCGGCGTCTTCGAGGTCCAGAGTCTCAAGCCCGCCGCGTACACCCCCGAGCACGTCGTGGCGATGCGGATGGCGGCCAACCTCGCCGGCCTGGCCACCGAACGCGTGTTGATCGCGGGTCGGGGCGCCTCGGACGGGACCGCCGAGCGAGACGAGATCCGCTCGATCATCGCGAGCGGCGCATTCATGACCGTATTCCAGCCGATCGTCGAGCTCGAGGGTCGGACGACGATCGGCTTCGAGGCGCTGACCCGCTTCGACGACGGGACTCCGCCGGACGTCCGCTTCGCCCAGGCGAGCGGTGCCGGGGTCGGGCTCGAACTCGAGGCGGCGACGCTCGAGGCTGCCTTTCGGGCCTCGGAAGCGTTGCCCGCGAACGCCCTCCTCAACCTGAACGTGTCACCCGAGCTCGTCCTCGCCGGTGAGCCGCTTGGATCGATGCTCCGCCGCTGGGGCTGGCAGACGATCCTCGAGTTGACCGAGCACGACGCGATCGACGACTACGAGGCGCTCCGGGCCGCGATCCGGCCACTCAGACCCAACGTGCGGCTCGCGATCGACGATGCCGGCGCCGGCTTCGCCAGCTTCCGCCACATCCTCGAGCTCGCTCCCGATTTCGTGAAGCTCGACCGCGCGATCATCGCCGGGCTCGACACCGACCCCGCCCGCCAGGCGCTCGTCGCCGGCATGCGCCACTTCGCGGTGACGACTGGTTGCCAGCTCATCGCCGAGGGGATCGAGACCGAGGCCGAGCTCGCGGCGCTTCGATCGCTCGGAGTCTCGCTCGGTCAGGGCTACTACCTGGGCCGGCCTGAGGCCCTCCGGCCGATCGCCCCGGCCGCCACGGCGCACGTCGGCTCGCCCGTCCAGCACCGGATCGACAATGGACCCTCGCCGTCGTCTGCGAGGCGTTCGTCGAGATCCTCGGATCGGTCGCCTCTCGATCGCGGCTCCAGAGCCTGAGCCCAGACCACGCACACGACACTCGCTGACGCGCCGGGGCCTTGCGTGGCGACCGGGGCCTTGCGTGGCGACCGGGGCCGCGTGGCGACCGGGGCCTTGCGTGGCGACCGGCCTTGCGTGGCGACCGGGGCCGTGTGGCGACCGGGGTCGCGTGGCGACCGGCCTTGCGTGGCGACCGGGGCCGCATGGCGGCCGGCCTTGCGTGGCGACCGGGGTCGCGTGGCGACCGACCCTGCGTAATTACCTTGCAGGGACTGGTATGTCGCGCGTTGCGCCGTTCGCGTGGGTCCGCGTCCCTGGATCCGATCCCCGCAGCAGCGGCACGTGCGGGGGTCGTGCGTGGCCGAGCGCGCTGGAGGCCACCCGCGGCGGCCGGGATCCGGCTCCAGGTGCCGAGGGGGGCCAGCTGGCCGCATAGCAGTCCCCGGGTGCACGTTGCGCAGAGAATCGGGCGCTGTGGGCCAATAGTGTGCTGCCAGTGCATGCGGCGCAACTTCGGCCGCTGGACGGCGCGGGACGGTTCGGCCGCGAGACGGTTCGACCGCGGGACGAGACGGCGCGGGACGGTCCGGCGCGGGACGGTCCGGCCGCTGGACGGCGCAACTTCGGCCGCTGGACGGCGCAACTTCGGCCGCTGGACGGCGCAACTTCGGCCGCCGGACGGCGCGGGACGGGACGGCGCGGGACGGGACGGCGCGGGACGGGACGGCGCGGGACGGTCCGGCCGCTGGACGGTCCGGCCGCGAGACGGTCCGGCCGCGATCTCAGCTCGTGAACCGGTACCGCACGAACACCTGCACGTCCTGCCGGAGCGTGGTCTGCAGCGTGGCGACGCCACCGACGACGGACAGGTCGGGGCTCGCGTCGACGATCACGGCTCCCGGTGGCACGGCGATGCGCAGCGACAGCGGGTCGGCAATCGTGCCCGGCTGCTTCTGGACGGTGAGCACGTAGGTGCCCCCCTGCGCGTCCGCGTCGGCCGCGTAGGGTGAGATCCAGGCGTACGTGAGCTGCGTCTTCCCGGGCGGCAGGAACAGGTAGTTTCCGAAGCTGGTCCGGCCGGCGACCGACCCGATCTGCTCGGGCCCCGTGATCCGCGAGAAGCTGCCGCCCGACACGGTCTGCAGTCGGCTCCGATCCGGCACCAGCACCTGCGCCCAGTTCCCCATGACGCCGTTGGTGGAGGTGCCCCAGGAGCGAACCTGCGCGCCCAGCGGCCCGAGCGCGTCGTTGTTCCAGGACAGCCGGAGGGTGTCGTGCGCGTCGCCCACCGCGTCGATCTGCACGTCCAGCGACTGGCTGCGGACGGTGACCAGGTTACCCTTGGACGCCGGCGCCACGTTGGCGTCGACCGCGTAGACGTAATCGCCGGGATCCTGCCGCACCGCGCCGTCCCAGCCGTTGGCGGCGACCAGCTGCTCCTCCGCCGGCGCCTTGAACCAGGCCATCGCCTGGCGCTGCTCCCCGATCACCCCGAGCTGCGTGAGCAGGGCCGGCCACTTCGAGCTCGGGAGGGCGAGCAGCGCGTCGAGCAGCCGGTTCGCGAAGACCTGCAGGAACACCTTGCGGTCGACCCCGGCGATGCGCGACTGGCGGGTGTACTGCAGCGCGGTGAGGGTGGTCTGCCCGGCCGCCACCGTGGTCCCGTACTCGGGCACCGCGATCGGCCCCGTCACCGTCAGCAGGTCGTCGATGGCGTAGGTCGTCAGCGCGATCACCCCGTCGATGTTCGTGTCGCCCGACTCGATGGTGTACAGCCGGATCGCATCCTGCGCGGAGGTCGGGAAGTCGGGCGACCAGTTCGCGTCGGCCAGCTGCCAGGGGTATTTGCCCAGCAGGTGGTCCTTCAGCGCCGAGGGTGGCGTGACGTAGGGCTGGCCGGGTTTGAGGTCGAGGCTGAGCGTGTTCTGGAACACGTGCGAGGTGATCCGGCCGCCCGCGAACGTCACGATGCCGTAGGTGCCGGCGAACCCGCCGGTGGGGCGCAGCTCGGCCGGGTCCTCGGCCAGCACCAGGTAGCGGCGCTGGCCCGTCCAGCCCGCGATCCCGGGCAGGATCGTGTCGGCGCGCACGTAGGCGTCGAGGGGCGGCCCGAACTGGTCCACCCGGCGCTGGAGGCTCGCGGCAGCGCTCGCGAGGGGGCCGGCGAGGTTGGTCGGGAGGGTTGCCAGCGCGTCGCGGGCCGCGTGCACGGCGGTGGCGGCGTCGGAGGCCTGCGTGGTGGAGGTCGCCATCAGCTCGACCAGGTTGGCCATGGTGGACGATCCGGCCGGGTCGGCGGCATGGGCCTCTCGGATGGCGACGTAGCGCCCGGCAACCTGGAGGCCATCGCGCCCGGCACGGGCCAGGTCCTGCGCGGCGTCCACGATCGTGGTCGCGCCCTGCACCTGGGCCCGGGTCGGCGGGAGCGCGCGCAGGAGCGCGACGAGCGGGTCGGAGTGGACCACGCTCGAGAGGTCGTCCAGGCGGCGGGACGCGTCGTCGAGCTCGGCCTGCAGGTGGTCCAGGGTGGGCCGGTCGAGCTGGAGGCCCGCGGCGGTGGCCTGGGCGGCGGCGGCGTCGGCGGTGGCGCGGAGGACGCGCACGTCGTCGATAAGCGGGAGGTAACGGACGGCGGCTACGATCGCGAGGACCGCGATGAGGCCGGCTGCTGTGCCCAGGCCCACCAGCATGCGGCGGTGGCGGCGCCACCAGGGCCGACGCCGCCGGCGTCGGTGCGGGCGCGATTCGCTCGGGTCGGAGGCGTCGGCGTCGGGCAGGCCGCCCGGCTCGTGGGCGTTGGGCGCGTCGAACTCGTCCGCGTCGGGCAGGTCGGCCGCGGCCAACCCCGGAGCGTCGGGCGAGTCGGCCAGTCCGTTGGGCGCGCCGAACTCGTCCGCGTCGGGCAGGCCGCCCGGCTCGTGGGCGTCGGGCGCGCCGAACTCGTCGGCCAGTCCGTCGGGCGCGCCGAACTCGTCCGCGTCGGGCACGTCGGCCAGTCCGTCGGGCAAGTCGAACTCGTCCGCGTGGGGCGGGTCGGCGGTCACGACTGCGGCACGGCGATGACCACGAACCGCGGCGCCGTCTGCTCGTACGAGGTGCAGGTCTGCAGCGTCAGCTGCTCATGCGGCGTCGGGGCGAGGAGCTGCATGTCGTCCCAGGCCACCTTCGGCATGATCGTCGACACCACGTACGTGCGTTGCGAGCCGTTCGCCAGGTCCAGCACCACCTGGTCGCCCACCTTCGCGTTCCACAGCGAGAGGAACATCCCGCCGCGCGCATGGCCGTAGAGGTAGATGTTCGACCCACCGC
The DNA here is from genome assembly GCA_021789355.1 of Chloroflexota bacterium. The sequence goes on from JAJYJR010000159.1 coordinate 6,506, forward strand.
CAGGCCACGCGGTGCCCGGGTAGTGGGCCACCTTGTAGAGCGGCGCGTCCACGCCGTCCCCCTCGACGATCGGCAGGTCGATCCCGAGGCGCGCGATCACGATGCGGGTGGCGACGACCGGGTGGGTCAGTGGCGAGGCGGCGACGCCCGATGCGGCAGGCCCCGATGCACCCGGTACGGGCGACCCCGGCGCCCCCGAGCCGCCCAGCGCCGGCGCGGACGCGAGAGCGGCTGCGGACCCGGTGCCGGTCGGCGCGGCACTCGACCCCGGGGCGCCGCCCAGCGCGAGCGGCACGGCGATCGCCGCGATCAGGATCACGAGGACGCCGCCGAGCAGCATCCCGGTCCGGCGGCTCACGGGGAGCGTCCAGCGGCGTCGGTGTCGTCGACGGCGGGTGGGGCCGGTCATGGCTCCGAGAGGCTACCGGGAATCGATGGCGCGCGCCCTGGAGGGCGCGCGCCGATCACGGACGAGGAGGGTCGCGCCGGGGGTCCGGCGGACGGTCGGCGTTACCGGCGGACGAACGCCTGCCGGGTCACCAGGGCGAGGCCCGCAAGCACCGCGAGGGCCGCGACCGCGAGCTCCCAGGCGGGAGTACCGGCGGGCGCCGGAAGCGTGGACGTGTTCGGCAGTCCGGCCGACGTGATGCCGAGGACCGCGCCACCGACGATGGCGCCCGCGGTGGCGTCGACCGAGCGGGATCCGACCACGCACGCCAGCGTCACGGTGGTCGTCGCCACGCCCGCCGCGTTGGTGGTGCTGGTAGTGGGCGAGATCTTGTCGCCCGCCTGCGCGCCCGACTTGAACGACCAGGTCACCGTGGTGTTGTCGAACGGCTTGCCGTTCACATCCAGGATGGTCGCCGAGACCGTGACCGGGGTGTTGCAGGCTATGGTTCCGCTCGGTGCCGCTACCGAGACCTGACCGGCGACCTGCCCGGCGTAGCCCAGGACCGCGGTCGCGGCGATGGCCGACAGGAGTGCCCCCGCCAGGACCGCGCCGCCGAGACGCGCCAGCATCTTCATTGACGTCCTCCCGCGCCCGCAGGGGCGCTGCACCCGGGGCCGATGGTCGGGGCAGTTGGCGCGTACGCCACTACCGCGACCACGCCCACCTCGCCGCGTTGTGCGGTGGCACTCGCAACTCGCCCCATCCTACTCCCGGATGCAAGAGACAATGTGAGTCGATGGTCGCGGACAATCGAGCGCGACTCTGGCCGCGTGGGCGCGACTCCGTGCGCGGAGTCGCGCCGCCGGCCGCGCGACTCCGCCCTACGCGGGCGGCTGTGCCCCGCGCGCCCCCGCTACGGCGCCCTGGAGGGGGCCGGGATCACCAGGCGCTGCCCGGGCACGATCACGTTCGGATCGTTGAGCTTGTTGGCCACGATGATCTGCTGAACCGTGACGCCGTACTCGGTGGCGATGCCCTGGAGGGTCTCTCCGGAGCGCACCACGTGGACGGTCGACGTGGTGCGCGGGGTGTGCGTCGGGGTGAGTGATGGTGACGGCCTGGGCGATGTACCCGCGGACTGTGCCGGCGTGGACGATGCGGCGGCACTGGTCGCCGCCGGCCCGCGCTGGCTGGTGGCGGCGGCCGGGGCCACGGCGGCGGCGGTGCTGCTCGACGACGGTTGACTGGCGGCGTTGAGACCCAGCCGGCTCCCCGCCACCAGGTACGCGGCCACGAACAGGACCAGCAGGAGCACCACGATCACGGCCGTGCCCCGGACGAGTCGCACGGCCAGCGTGGTTCGGGCGCTGGAGGGGGTGGCGGCGGTGGCCTCGGGCCGCAGGGGATCGGGCGACGTCTGCCGCCAGGTCCGGGGGGCGCGCGGGCGGACGATGCCCGGGGAGTCGGAGTCGGGCGGGTACAGCGTCCACGACGCAAGGGGGGCCGGTGCGGCGGGGGTCTCGTCAGGCGGGGGGGCCGGCGTGTTGGGGCTCTCCTCGGCCGGAGGGGCCACCCGCGAGTCGGCCGGGGCCACCCGCGAGTCGGCCGGGGCCACCCGCGAGTCGTCCGGGGCGGGGGGCCAATCGGGGGCCACCGGAGCCGCGGCAGAGACTGCCGTGGTTCCCGGTGCCGTGGCGGCCGGGAGCGGTGCCATCGCACTGGCGGCCGGGAGCGGTGCCATCGCACTGGCGGCCGGGAGCGGTGCCATCGCACTGGCGGCCGTCTGGGTCGTCGGTTGGAGCGCCGCCTCCTCCGTCGGTCGGCCGACCCGCGCGACGTACCGGTCGCAGCGCCCGAAATCCGCAGTCAGGCAGTACCGCGCCTGATGCGGCAGCTCGACCGTCGACGGGCTCCGCCTGGCATGGCAGCGGTGCCCGGCATGGGGGAACGTGAAGTGGGTCGCCGGGTCGGCCATGAGCCCCAGCAGGGGGCACGCGGCGGGATCGGGCAGGCCACCGTTCAGGTCCGTCATGCGAGGTCATCATAACGGCGCGCAACCGGCACGGGATCGCTGCGATTGGCAGCTGCGGCTGAGCTTCTCTTCGAACGCATCGGCCGTGATGTCGTGCGAGGCTGCCGTGCTCACGTGGACGGAAGCGTACCAACCTGACTTGGCCGCGGAGGGGGCCGAAGGTACCACGCGACGTTCGCCTGCTGGGCGACGACACGCCCCGCTGGCGCCTTGGCATACTGCCAGCACCCGACCAGGAGGGGTTCGTGACGTCCGTTCGAGTACGCCTGCCGCCCGACGCCTTCGCTCTTCTCTGCGCTGTGGTCCTGACGGTGGGGATCTTCTTCCTGGGCCTCGCCCTCCATCCCGGTTGGCCCGGGGCGGACGCGCTGTCGTACCAGGCGGCCGCGGAACGCCTCAATGCAGGCCACCAGCTCTACGCGCTCTCGCCTGGCGACCGGCCCCTCCCGATGAACCCGCCGTACTGGACCGTTCCCCTTCTGTCTCCGCCTCTGATCGCGGTGCTGTGGCGGCCGCTGGCGCTTCTGCCCTACCCGGCGGCCATCGCAATCTGGTACGTGGCCATGCTGCTCGCGCTCACCGTGTCCACGGCGGCGATCCTGCGCGCACCTCGCCTGAAGGGACGCCGTCGCTATCTGGCAGCGATCGTGGTCGCGCTCCTATCGCAGGCGCTGGCCGTCGAGGCGCTCTCCGCAAACGTCGACGCGGTGCTCGTCGCCGGAGCCATCGTGGTGTGGCGGGCGCCGCGGAAGTGGGATCCCCTGGTGGGCGTGATCGTGGCCGTCATGGCCGGCGTGAAGCTCCTGCCGATCGCGTTCGGCTGGTGGCTGATCTGCCAGCGTCGCTGGAAGGCGGTTGCGTGGCTGATCGGTGGCCTGGCCGTCCTCGGGGTCGTCAGCCTGGCGGGGGCGGGACTCCAGGCCCACCTCACCTACCTGTCGATCGCGCGCCAGACGACCGACGGCGGGGCCACGCCGGAGAGCCTGAGCACGGTGGCACAGGTGCTGGGGGTGCCCGCCGCGATCGCGGCAACCGCCCCCGTGGCGTTCTTCATCGCGTGTGCGGGGGTGATGTTCGCGCTGCGCGACCGACCCGGCGTGACGTACGCCATCGCCGTGCTCGCGTCGGTCTTCGGCTCGCCGGTGGTGAACAACGAGAACCTGGTGCGGCTGTTGCCCATACTGCTTCCGCTGGGAGACTCCGAACCGGCGGAGAAGGGAATCGTCTAGATGCTCCCCTGGCTGGGTTTGGGGACGCCCCCGGCATCCCACGGCTCGTTGGCAGCCGGCTCTCCCAGCGCGAATCCCTCCGCCAGGAACCACTCCACGGTCTGCGCCAGTCCGCGTTCGAGCGTCACCTGCGGCGACCAGCGGAGCATGCGGCGCGCCTTCTCGATGTTGACCACCCGCCGGCGGATGTTGTCGATGTCGCGCCGGTCGATGTGCTCGG
>JAJYJR010000160.1 GCA_021789355.1 Chloroflexota bacterium
GGGAATCGGGGCGTGCCGTGAGATCCGGTCCGAGCAGCCGGCGATCAAAGTGGCCTGGCCCACGAGCCACCCCTCCCCTCACCTGCCAGCTCTTCCTCGTGCGCCCGGCCGGTGGAGTCGGCCGCGGCGTCTGGGCGATCATTCCGGTCCGGCAACTGGTCTCGACGCAGCTGATCGGGCCAGCCCCGCGACCAGCGGGGCACCGCCGGGCGTCAGCAGGGCATGGCGCGGAGGCGGGCGACGATGGTGCCGCTGTCCACCCAGCTCGGTGCCGTGCCCGGCAGCCCGAGCAGCTCCGGGACGGTGCGAAAGCCGAAGCCGGCGGCGCGATACCAGGCGATGATGGCGGGCAGGATCTGCGGCGTCGCCGCCGGTCCGCAGTGCAGCAGGATGATCGAGCCGTCGCGGCCGCGCTCGGCGTCGCCGATCATCTCCGCCTCGGTGCCGCGCAGGCTCGTGTCGGCGGCGCTGGTATCCCAGGACACGAGGGCGGCGAAGCCCGCGGCCCGGGCGGCCGCCAGGGTCGTCGCATCGGCCGCGCCGTACGGCGGGCGGAAGAGCAAGGTCATGGGGTGACCCAGGACCCCGCTGATCAGGCGTCGCGAGTCGACGAGCTGGGCGAGCTGGCCGGCGTAGGAGAGGCGCGTCATGAACGGGTGCGTGAGCGAGTGATCGGCGATGGGGTACCCGGCCGCGTCGACCAGGCGCCAGAAGGCGGGATGCCAGCCCACCGCCTGGCCCACCGGGAAGAAGGTGGCCGGTACCTCCTCCCGCTCGAGGATGGCCAGGATCGCGGCACAGGCGACCACGTTGTAGCCGTCGTCGAAGGTGAGCGCCACGACGTGCTCGCGGCGGTCTCCGTGGAAGACCACGCCGGGCGCCATGTTGGGCGCCACGGCCGCCGCAGCCGGAAGCGCGCCGCCCAGGAGCAGGGCGAGCAGGGCCAACGCCATGATGGGCCACCGCGCACGTCGCATCGTTCGATCCCATTATCGCCACGTTCCGAACGGGTGCCTGCCGCTCCGCCCGCTGCTCGCGCTCAGCGACCGTGTCTCCGGGACCGTCCCCGCAGGAGGGGGTGAGCGCTGATGTCGGCTCGCCCGCTTTGACGTTCGGACCGGAGGTGATCAGAGTCAGACCGGAGTTGCCACTGGCGCCGCTCGCCCGGCTTCAGGGCCAGCGGCGCCAGTGAGGGTCGTCGTGACGGAACCGGCGGGGGGCCGACTCCGATCACGACGTCTGGGTGGCTCGTGGTGGTGCTAGTGATCGTCCCCCGGCAGGTTGCCGCCGGGCACCTGGTCCGGTGCCAGGATGGCCGTGTCGCCTGGGTACGGCACCGTCCACCCGTGGCTGGTGTACCAGTCGAGGCGATTGAGCTGTGCCGGGTTGGCCACGTCCGGGGCCGGTGCGGACCCCCCGAAGTGCTGGTCCGCGCTCCAGGCCACCCATTGCTGGTAGGTGCCCTGCAGGGCCGCCGGGACCTTGGGGGCCGCGCTGCTCGCGATTCCGAGCGTCAGCGGGATCTTGTTCGGAACGGCGCTGTAGGGCCGGAAGTCGGGCTTGCTGGTGAAGGCGGTGAACATGGGCTCGGCGGCCCGGTCCATCTGGTTCATGGGCCGCAGGCCCAGGATCTGTTCGATCGTCTTCACCAGGTTGAGCTGGGTGGCGTAGGTGTCGTTGACCGCCCCCTCCTTGGCCCAGGGGCTGATCACCAGGGCCGGGGCGCGGTGGCCATCGACGTGGTCCACGCCGTTCTGGCTGTCGTCCTCGACCACGAAGATCGCGCTGGACTTCCAGAACTGGCTGTGCGAGATGGTGTCGACGATGCGCCCGAGCGCGAGATCGTTGTCGGCGACCTCGGCCACGGGGTACGGGTCGCCCGCGCTCAGGCCCGCGGTGTGGTCGTCGGGCAGGGCGATGAGGGTGAGGTTGGCGAGCTTGCCCGTCTTCTCGCTCTGGGCGAAGGCCTGCTGCCAGACATCGACGCGGTACTGGTCGGGGATGTCGAGGTTGAAGGTGGGGAACAGCGGATCCACGATCGCATTGACCGAGAGCAGGTCCGACCAGCTGGTGTACTTGGCCTCGGGGATCGGGAGCGGACCGGTCGCCTTGTGCTCCAGGATCTGGGCGTCCTGGTACCACTGGCTCCAGGTCGGATACCCGGTGAGCGGCAGGTTCTGGAAGGCCGCGTACTCGCCGAAGTCCTGGACCGTCTTGCCGGCCGCCTCGGCGGCGTTCCACAGGAAGCCGTCCGACTGGTAGGCCAGGGCATCCGCGCCGAGGGCCGGGTAGCTGCGCCAGAAGGCCCCGAACTCCTTCTCGAGATAGTCGTTGGCATCCGCCTGCAGCAGCCAGTTGTGCCCGTCCGCCGAGAGCGTGGACGGATCGTAGAAGTTGTCGAAGAGCCCGAACCGGCTGGCCAGGGCATGCGCGTTGGGGGTGTACGTGGCGCCGAACTGCGCGAGCGCTGGGTCGCCGTTGCCCTTGGCGCCGGTGTCGCCGAAGACCTGGTCGTAGGTGCGGTTCTCGCGGTCGATCAGGAACACGTGCTGGATCGTCGAGGGCTGGCCGAGCACGAGCGGGACAGCCACCGGGGCGACCGTGCTGTGCTTGACCGCGGTGGTCGGTCCGAGGTTCTCCCAGCCGTTGTCGAGCGACACGGCATGGGTGTAGGCGCCGAGGCCCGCCAGCGCCGCGGACCAGGCGAACTCGGTGAGCGAGCCCGTGTCGTCGTACGTGTTGTAGCCGGTGGCGGGCGTCGTGTCGGGGCCCTTGCTGATGGTGCTCTGGGTCCCCCGGGCGCCGATCCCCTTGTCGTTCGTCACCACGATCTGGCCCACGGTCGCGTCCGTGGCCAGGGCGACCGGGTACCAGTCGGTGGGCAGCAGGCCGAGGTAGGTCACGGGCGCGGTCGGCCCGCTGTACCCGTACACCGCCAGGGCGTTGTCCCGGCCGATGCTGACGAGCAGGTGCGTGGCGTCCGGCATCAGGATCGCGTTCGGGTCGCTGCCCACCGTGGTGCCGGGGACCGGGTTGGTGTTGACGGTCTGCACGACCGCGTTGGTTGCCGTGTCGATGAGGGACACGCTGTCCGAGTTCGAGTTGGCGACCATCAGGGTGGTGCCGTCCGCTGCCAGGTACTCGGCGCTGGGCTCCAACCCGACGCTGATCTCCTTGGTCTCGCTGCCCGTGGCGAGGTCCACCACCGAGACCGTGCCGGTGGTAGCGGCCCCCGTGGTCGGGTCGGCGATGACCGGGGTGTTGTCGGAGAGGTTCGTATACGTGTAGTTGTAGGAGGGCTGCCCGGTCGGGGTGCCGCCCTCGTTCGAGACATAGGCGTCGGTGCCCACGACGACCACCTGCCGCGGGGCGTTGCCGACGCCGATCTGGGCCACCAGCGTGTTCGTGGCGGTGTCGATCACGCCCAGGGTGTTGTACCCGTTGAGCGCGACGTAGAGCCTGCTGCCGTCAGCCGACAGGGCCATTCCCGAAGGCAAGGCGGCGCCGCCGGGGCCGGTGGTGGGGAGACTGATGGTCACCGGCTTGGAGACCATACCGGTGGTGGCGTCCACCGTGAACCGCACCACGGCGGTCGCGGTCGGGACCCACAGGCTGGTGCCGTCCGGCGAGTAGAACGGGCCGTCCGCGCCCACGCTCTCGTCGGCGGCCAGGTAGGGCTTCCCGTTGCCGACGGTCTGGATGACCGTGCCGCTGGACAGGTCGACGATCGAGAGGAAGCCGGTGAACTCGTGCCAGCTCAGGGCGGCCAGCTTGGTGCCGTCCGGGCTGACCGTGCTCGACAACAGCCGGCTGTCGGTGTCCGCCCCCACCAGGTAGCGGGTGCCGACCGGTGCGATGCGCTGGTCCGTGGGCAGCAGGACGGTGCTACCGGTCTGGGGTCCCACCGTCGCGGTTCCGAACCCGCCGGCCACACCTGCGGCGATGGCCGCACCGCCGAGACCCAGCAGCAGCGCCACGGCGACGGCGCCGCTGGCGAGCCAGTGCGCGGGCCGTCGGCCGCGCTGCCCGTGTCCGGACCCAGAGGTGGGCCGGTGCTCGAGGATCATCGCAGGATTCCTCCTCGTTCCTGGTGGAAGTACCGCGCGGATTCGCGCGGTACGAACCGTCGTCCCGGCGCGCGACGGGGAAGTCGCGGCGGACGGAGGGTTGCGGGGGCCGTGGACCCCGCGGGCGACACGATGCGCCTCCTCAACCGAGTGGCCGGTGGCCGCAATGCGTAGGTGAGGTGCAGCGTGCGCCGCCGAGTCATCTGCCGCCAGCGCCGGCCTGCCCGAACGGAGCTACCCGTGCGGGTAGGTGCCGGCTGGCAGGTCACGTCGCGAGATGCCGTCTGCCTCGCCGGACGACGCCGACGCCCGCAGCACGCGCAACGCGTTCCTCCACGAGGGATGCCCGCTCCGCGGCAAGTGGATCGGCCCGGGCCTGGCCACGACGCTCATCGACGAGGCGCAGCAACTCGGACGTCCGACCGGGTGCCGAGCCACTACGGGCAACCCCGGCCCGTTGCTCTGATGGGCTCGGGCGACGCCCCTCTCTGCCCGGTGTCGCGTCGCTGGGGCGCCGCGCGTGAGTCACCGTGTGAGTCACACGCACCCTCGGAGCGACCTTCTCGGGAGGCCACGACCGATCTCGGTGGGCGAGGTCTGATCGGGAAAGTGGCTCCGGCGGTAGGACTCGAACCTACGACCAAGCGGTTAACAGCCGCCCGCTCTACCGACTGAGCTACGCCGGATCGGCAACCCGCGGAGTATAGCGGACCGGCGCCCGCCGGGATCGGCGCGGGTCCGGTCAGCGGCGCTCCGGCGGCGCGGTCAATCGCGCTCCGGCCGTGCGGTCAGCCCTGTTCAGGCGCCGCGTTGCCTGACACGGCTCCTGCCTCGACGGTGGCCCCCTCTCCCGAACGGGCGGAGTGGCGCACACGGCCCCCGCCGCGCCGCTTGACCAGGTACATGGCACGGTCCGCCGCCGCGAGCAGTGCGCCCGGCGTGAGGCCGTCGTGGGGGTGGATCGCGAACCCGACGCTGGCCCCCACCGAAGTGGCGTCACCGTCGGGCAGGGCGTAGGCCCGCTCCCGCAATGCAGCCAGCAGGCGCTGCGCCGCGAGGCGTGCGTCGCGCTCCGTCGTATCCGGCATCAGCACCACGAACTCGTCACCGCCGTAGCGGGCCACGACGTCGTTCGTCCGGACGGCGAGCCTGAGCGTGGTACCCACCTCGTGCAGCACCTGGTCGCCGGCCGCGTGCCCGTACTGGTCGTTGACCGCCTTGAAGCCGTCGAGGTCCAGCATGACCACGCCGAGTGGGCGGCCGGTGCGGGAGGACCGGGCCACCTCCTGCACCAGGCGCTCCTGCAGCCGACGGTGATTGGCGAGGCCCGTCAGCTGATCAAGGTCCGCCGCCCGCCGCAGTCGATCGAGTAGCGAGGCGTTCTCGAGTACGGCGGCGGCATGGTTCGCCAGAGCACGGCAGTAATCCAGGTCCGCGTCCGTGAAGTGCCGCTCTCGGGTGCGCGTCGCCAGCTCGACCAGACCGAAGACCTCGCCGCCGGCGATCATGGGGACCATCAGCAGCGTGCGGTCACCGCGACTCCGCATGCGTTCCTGCTCGTCGGGTTCCTGCAGCGAGTCTGACGCCTGAACGATCACCGTGGCCCGTTCGCGGAGCACCCGGCGCATGGCCGGCCGCTCGCGCAGGTCGTAGGTCGCCGCAGGCAGGTCCGAACCGTATCGACCGACGCTCTCGAGCCGCGTGGTCCCCTCGATCCACCGCACGATCGCGCACGCCTGGACGCCCGCACCGACGGAGATCCGCCGCGCCAGCACCGACGCGAGGGACCGTTCGTCGCGCGCCTCGTTCCCGCTCTGGCTGATCTCGAGCATGGCACGAAGCTCCTCGACCACCCGGTCGCGGCTGGCCAGCAGCCGAGCGTTGGAGATCGCCACGGCGGCCTGGTCGGCCAGGATGCGCAGCAGGCGAACGTCGTCCGGGCCGAACTGGTCGATCCCGAGCTTCGAGAGGACGATCACGCCCGTCACTCGCTGCTCGTAGAGCATGGGCATGAGCAGCATCGACTCGTCAATTGGCAGTGTACCGTCGATCTGGATCGCACGCTCGTCCCGGGCGGCATCCGGGATGACCAGTGGCTCGCCGCGCAGGGCAACGAGGCCGGTGAGCCCCTCCCCGAGCCGGATCCGGAGCGCCTCCAGGGTCTCGCCCCCGTACTCGCTGATGTCACCCCTGAACGCGACCGGCGTGAGATCGATCCCGTTCTCCTCGAGCACGTAGACGCGACAGTTGTGGTAATCGATGACCTTCCGCGTCTCCGAGGCGATCGCCTGCCCGATCTCCTCGGTCGACGCGAGCCGGGTGAGCCGAGCCCCGATGCGCTGGATGGCCTCAAGCTGGCGCACCCAGTGCGAGGTCCGCTCCGCGACCTGGGACACCGCGACGCGTTCGGCCAGTCGCCGCGCGTAGACCCGGGCCACGGCGCGGTCCGCACGCGTGAACGGGCGGTTGCCCCGCCTCGCCAGGAACACGAAGCCACCATCGACGTCCGGTACCGCCACCAGCAGCGTCGCGCCCGGGGGACCGGCGCGCTCGACATGGATCGGGAGGTCCAGCCCGAGGCGGCGCGTGCCACGCGGCTCCAGGCGCCTGGCGACGGGCCCATCCGCGAACGCGATCCGCAGCGCCCCCTCGGTGTCGTCCAGGTACACCGCGACACCGCCGTCGGCGCGCAGGTCGCGCCGGATCTCCCGGACGATGGACGACACGGAGTCCGGGGCGAGGAAACCCGAGGGGCCCTGGTGGCCGGCGGTCATGCGGGCACGGCGCTCATCGGCGCGCGGCCGGATCCACGCGAGTCGCTCGAGAGCGGGTCATCGACGAGGACCTCCGAGCCGCGGATGTGGCCCGCATCGTACCCCGGGCGGCGCCCGCACCGCGAAGGACCGGCGCCCGACATCGCGTACAAGACGGCGCCGTCGGGCATGCGTCAGGAAGGCGTCAGCACCACGGGGTTCGTGTAGGCCCACGGTTCGCCGAAGCGGCGGGCCTCCAACCGGTACGACCCGGGGCCGGGCGCCTCAACACGCAGGCTTCTCGCGTGCCCGCGGGCGATCTCGGCGCCGTCGCGCAGCAGGCGGAGCGCGGCGTGTCGCGGGCACTGGACGCGCAGCTCGGCGCCACCGGACCAGGGCAGCCACTCGCCGGGGCCGGCCTGTCGTCCATCCGGACCCGCCGCGGTCAGATCGAGGCCGAGTGCGTCGCCCAGCCTGCGGTTCGCGAAGTAGAGCCGCCCGTCCGCGATGGCCGACAGGATCGCGGCGCGCGCCGACTCGATGTCGGGTGGCAGCGGCGCCGGCAGGCGCAGGTAGTTGGTGAACGTCCGGAATACCTGTGCGTACGGGAAGATCGTGATCGTGCGCCACAGCGCGCGGATCCTGAACGCGTGCACGTCGGCGCCGCTGACGCCCACGGTCAGCCGGGCCCCGCCGGCGAACCTGGGTCGACCGGGCGGAGGGTCGGCCGGCCTTCGCCGCGAGGCGCGCGGGGCGCGGGCGGCGGGGTCGGGGGCCGCAGGCACGTTCAGCGCGTCCCACCACCGCAGGACGCGATCGGTGGGACCCTGGAGCCCGGTCCCGGGCAACAGCACGTGGAGGAGCCGGTTGGCGGGAGTCAGCCGCTCGGCCCATTCGCTCATGTAGTTCCACAGCTCGATCCCGCGCATGCCCCGCACGCTCCAGTCGTGCCACGGGTAGGGCGGCAGCGCGGGGATCGCGACACCGCGCCGTTCGTCCGGGTGCGCCAGGTGCGTCAGCGCGCCGCGGTTGCCCAGGATCCCGATCGCGTCGCCCGGGGGGAGCGCCGGATCCAGCGGCTCGTCGCCGAGCGCCGCGGGCTCCCCATAGACGAGCATGTGGTCGCCCCCACCGGGCGTCCACTCGTAGCCGACGATCACCACGAGGCCGTCGTGGACGCCCTCGAAACCGCGATATGTCGGCGCCAGCGTGTTGTGGTCGGTCATCCCGATCCACTCGAGGCCAGCTCGGCGTGCGGCCCGTGCGATCTCGTTGAGGTCGCCAGTGCCGTCGCTGAACCGGGAGTGGATATGGAGCGCCCCGGGGCTGTGGTGAATCACCAACCTATACTACGGGGCCATGACGCACGATCGGGAGCGGCGCGGCGACGCGTGGCTGCGCGAGACGACCGTCGCTGAGCGGGTCGTCTACCAGGGGAACTACCTCACCTTCCGCATCGACGCGGTGCGAGATGCCGGCGGCGGGGAGCACGAGCGCGAGCTGGTGCTCCACCCGGGCGCGGTCGCGATCGTCCCCCTCGACGGCGACGACGTGCTGCTCGTGCGCCAGTGGAGGCACGCGACGGGCGGAGCGCTGCTGGAGATCCCGGCGGGGACGGTGGACCTGGGCGACGACGGCACGCCCGAGGACCCCGCGGAGTGCGCGGCCCGGGAGCTCGGCGAGGAGACCGGCACGCAGGCGGGGCGCTGGCGGCACCTGGGCGTGTTCTGGACGGCGCCCGGCTTCACCGACGAGCACATGCACCTGTACCTGGCCCAGGACCTGTCGCCGGCGCCCGAGGGCGTGGGGCCCGAACCCGACGAGCGGCTGGAGCTGGTGCGGATGCCCTGGCGAGACGCGGTGGCCGCCGCGGAGCGGGGCGAGATCGAGGACGCGAAGTCGCTCGTGGGGCTGTTGCGGCTGGCGCGGCTGGCTGACCGCGGCGAGCTCTAGCGGGGCGGGGGGTTCCGCGCGGCCCCCGAGGCGCGGGACTGCGGGGCGATCGGGCGTCAGAGCACCGTGGGCGGCTGGCTGCCCGCCAGCCGCGCGAGCGCATTGCGGTAGAGGCGCGAGTCGGGAGCAAGCGCGACCGCGAGCCGCAGGTGGGTCCGCGCTTCGTCGGTGCGACCGAGTCGCTTGAGGCTCTGGCCCAGCGCGAAGTGCGCGTAGGGCAGCGACGGGTCGACGTCCAGGAGCTCACCGAACACCTCGGCGGCGCGCTCGTGCTGCCCGCTGTTGTAGCAGGCCCGGCCGAGCGCCTCGATGATGGATCCCCGCCGCGGCTCGAGTCTCGCCGCCCGCTCGAGCAGTACGACCGCCTGGGCGAAATGACGCCGCCGCATCAGCGCGTGCCCGCGCTGGAGCAGTCCGTAGGCGGTCTCGCGCTCCAGGAGTTCGGCGACCGCACGCTCCTCGCCGGTCATGGGCTCACCCGCCCCACTGCCCTCCTCCCTGGTGCCGGAGGGCCCATCGCCGGCTCCTCCGGCGGGAGTGGGGTTCTGCTCGCCGGAGCGATCGTCGTCCGACCGATCGTCGTCCGACCGATCGTCGGGCCCGGGAGTCCACTCGTTCATGCCGGAATACTCCCACGCATCCGGCGATGCGTCCGGCGCGCCGACCTGGCCGGAACTGGGATACTACTCGTCGTCCCACACGATCCGCCCCGTGCGAGCACGGGCAGCCGCATCGGAGGGTGCACGCATGGGAGGGACCGGAGCTACGGACCATGTCGGGCGTCGCGTCGTGGTGACGGGCGGCGCGAGCGGGATCGGCCTCGCCACCGCGAGGCGCTTCCTGGACGACGGCGCGCGCGTGGTGCCGATCGACGTCGATGCCGAGGGCCTCGAGCGTGCCCGACGCGACCTGCCGGGGCTCGGCGGCGTGCTCGCGGACGTGAGCGACGCGGCGCAGGTCGAGGCCGCGTTCGCCGAGGTCGACCGGCTCATGGGCGGCGTGGACGTGCTGGTCGCGAACGCGGGCATCAGCGTCCGGCGGCGGTTCCTGGACATCGAGCCCGAGCAGTGGTCACGGGTGATCGGCGTGAACCTGACCGGCGCCTTCCTGTGCGCGCAGGCGGCAATCCGCCGGATGGCGGCCCAGCGGTCGGGCGTGATCCTCTTCACGTCGTCCACCAACGGCCTCGACGGCCACCCGCTCTATGCCGACTACAACGCCTCCAAGGCCGGCATCAACGTGCTGATGAAGACCATCGCCCTCGAGCACGCCCCCTGGCTCCGGTCGAACGCGGTGTGCCCCGGGTACGTGCTGACCCCCATGCAGCAGGCCGAGTACACGCCCGAGATGCTCGAGGAGGTGAACCGGCAGATCCCGCTGGGACGCCACGCTCGCCCGGACGAGATCGCCGCGCTGTTCGCGTTTCTCGCCTCGGACGAGGCGGCGTACATCACCGGGCAGTGCATCGCGATCGACGGCGGTGAGACGGCATGAGCCGGGAGCGTGGCGCGGTGCACCCCTACATCCCCAGCAGCGTCCCCGAGATGCGGGACGCGATGCTGCGCAGCATCGGCGCCCGGG
>JAJYJR010000161.1 GCA_021789355.1 Chloroflexota bacterium
CTGGTGGCCTCGGCGGGGATCGACTTCGCCGGCCTCGGGATCACCGGGCTGACCTACCCCGCCAACCTGGCCATCCCGATCATCCTGGTCTGGATGGTCATCGGCCTCGCGCTCCTCGTCTACTTCCGCATGCGCGCTCCCGAGCGCATCGACCAGACCGCGGAGCTGTATCTCTCCGGCGGCGAGACGGCAACCTCGGTCTGAGGCGGCGCTGCGCCTGGGCAACCCTATGCAACGGTGGCCGCGGCGGTTAGCTGCCGGAGCGGCCACCGTTCCAATCAACGGGCGCCGAACGCAGCGCGGCTGAGCGGTTTGTCGGGGCAGCCCACCCGCGCGTACCAGCGGTACGCAGGGACCATCTCAATCCTGGTCCACGAGGTGGAACACTTCCTCGACAGTGCGGCCGAAGGCGTGCGCGATCCGCAGGGCCAGCGCGAGAGACGGCGCGTGGCTGCCCTTGTCCAGCACGACGATCGCCTGCCGCGTGCAGCCGACGCTGTCAGCGAGCGCCTGCTAGGTCGTCTCCTTGGCCTCGAAGCGCAGCCGGCGGATCTGGTTCCGTATCTCGGCCTTCGCCACCGGATCACGTCCTCCGGTAGCCGATGAGGGCGCCGACGTTCCAGGCCACCAGGCTGACCAAGAGGCAGGACCACCGGAGCAGCGACCTCACGGGTGGCACCCCCGCGGCAAACTGCCCAAGGACGGGACGGAGTCCTACCGCCTGATCCTGGATGGCCAACGCGCCTTACGGTGCGGAGCTCCGGGTTTCCGTGGCGGCTCTGGTGCGACAGTCATGGCTGTTCCTCCCTGGACACTGGGAAGGACGGTAAGAGCGGGGGGTCCGGTCGGGAGGGGCCGATGGGTGCGCGGCCCGGGATGCGGGAGGCGGGGACCCCGCCGATCCCCCAGAGGCGCGGCGGCACCTCGTTGATCACCACACGCACACGATCGATGGGCGTGTCGAGCGTGTCGGAGACCGTCTCGGACACCCGCCGGATGAGCTCCTCGAGCATGTCCGGTGGCCGTCCCTCCAGGAGGTCGATCTTCACGAGTGGCACGGCGGAGCCTCCCCAGCGATCACGGCATCAGTGACACGCGAGCGTGACCGACCCGATCCGCCCGAACGAGGCGGTCACGACGTCCCCGGGCCCGACCCGGACCACCGTCGTGAGTCCGCCGGACAGGACCAGGTCGCCCGCGTGCAGCCCTCGGCCGGATGCTGCCAGGCGGCGGACCAGCCACGCCACGGCGCGCGCGGGGTGCCCGAGCACAGCGGCGCCGGCCGCCGTCGCCATCAGTTCGCCGTTCTTCTCGAGCACGCAGCCCACCTCGGACAGATCGAACCCGACGGAGAGGGCCGCTCCGCCAATGGCGAATCGCGCGCCCGACGCGTTGTCGGCGACCACGTCGGGCAGGGTGAAGCGGTAGTCGCGGTAGCGAGAGTCCAGGATGTCAAGAGCGGGGAAGACGGCCTCCGTGGCGGCCAGGACGTGGACGGTGGTAACGGCGGGCCCCGCCAGGGCGCGGTGCAGCAAGAACGCGATCTCGGGCTCGACCCGGGGCTGGCCCAGCGACTCGACGGCGAGCGGCTCACCGGGCTCTAGCGCCATCCGGTCGGACAGGAAGCCATGGATCGGCTCGTGGACGTGCATCTCGTCCTGCTTGACCCGGCTGGTCAGACCGAGCTTCATCCCCACGAGCGCGGCGCCCGCCGCGAGGTGCAGCGCCCGCAGTTCGTCCTGGATCGCGTAGGCGTTGGCCGCCGACAGGTCGGGATACTCGTCGGTTAGCTGGGCGATCTGCGTGCGGGAGATGGCCGCGTCGTGGAGGCGGCGCGCGAGTTCCTTGATCGTCGCCGACCTCAGTCCCGCAGCAGACGCGGGTGCGGTCATGGTTTCAGGTCCTCCGCGACAGCTCGAGGGCGACATCCACGATCATGTCCTCCTGCCCCCCGACGACCTTGCGTCGGCCGAGCTCCAACAGGATCTCGCGCGCATCGACGCCGAAACGCTCGGCGGCGCGCTCGGCATGGAACAGGAAGCTCGAGTAGACCCCCGCGTAGCCCAGGGTGAGGGCCGACCGGTCGATGATCTGCTCGCGGGGCATGATCGGGCGGACCACGTCCTCGGCCACGTCCATGATCCCGAGCGGGTCGACACCCGTGGCGTAGCCGAGCTTCTCGCTGACGGCCACCAGGACCTCCGTCGGGCAGTTGCCGGCCCCCGCCCCGAGGCCGCGCGAGCACCCATCGACCTGATCGGCACCCTCCTCCAGTGCGCCGATGCTGTTGGCGACCGCGAGCGAGAGGTTGTTGTGGGCGTGGATACCGACCTGCGTGGTCGGGCGTAGGCCGGCCTTCAGCTCGGCCACCCGAGCGCGCGCGTCATGGGTGGTCATGGCGCCCGCCGAGTCGACGACGTAGACCGTCTCGGCCCCCGCGTCCTCCATGATGCGGGCCTGCTCGAGCAGCCGCTCGGGCTGCAGCATGTGGGCCATCATCAGGAAGCCGACGGCCTCCATGCCAAGATCGCGTGCGGTGCGGAGATGCTGGATGGCGATGTCGGCCTCGGTGCAGTGGGTGGCAATGCGCGCCACGCTGGCACCCAACTCGAACACCACCTCGAGGTCGGAGGCGAGGCCGATGCCCGGGATGAGCAGGATGGCGATCTTCGCGTGCCGCACGGCCCCCGCCGCGGCGCGGATCAGTTCGCGCTCCTCGACCTTCGAGAAGCCGTAATTGAAGGATGAGCCGCCGAGCCCGTCGCCGTGGCTGACCTCGATGACGGGGACGCCCGCCCGATCGAGGGCGCCTGCGATGGCCGCCGCCTGCTCCGGAGTGTACTGGTGCCGCAGAGCGTGGCTACCGTCACGCAGGGTCGAGTCGGTGAGACGGTAGGTGCGCCCGGGACCATCGCCCTCGGCGGTCGCGGCGGTCGCGGGGGTCCCGTACGTGCTGGCATCGTCGCCGCGCACGTTCGTGCCGCTCATGCTGCCGACCCCGTGGTAAGCCGTTCGGCCACCAGCGTCTCGCCCACCCGCACCGCCGACGCGGTCATGATGTCGAGGTTCCCCGCATAGGGCGGCAGGTAGTCGCCGTTGCCGGTGACCTCGAGGAAGACCGAGACCCGGGAGGCGGCGGCCCCGCCCGGCGTGGCGAAGGGTCCCTCGTCGAAGACGACACCCTTGACGCGGTAGCCGGGCACGTAGGCCCGGACCTCGGCAGCCATGGCCGCGATGCTCGCCTCGATGGCGGGACGGTCGGCGCCGTCGGGCAGCGCGCAGTAGACGGTGTTGCGCATGAGGATGGGCGGCTCGGCCGGGTTCAGCACGATGATCGCTTTGCCATACGCGGCGCCCCCTATCGACTCGAGGCCGTGTGCCGTAGTCTCGGTGAACTCGTCGATGTTGGCGCGTGTGCCCGGGCCCGCCGAGCGCGAGGCGACGGTGCTGACGATCTCCGCGTAGGGGACCGGCGTGACGCGTGACACGGCAGCCACCATGGGGATGGTCGCCTGCCCGCCGCAGGTGATCAGGTTGAGGTTCGGCCGCGCGAGATGCGCGTGCAGGTTGACCGGCGGAATGACCGGGGGCCCCACCGCGGCCGGGGTCAGGTCGATGGCGATCATCCGCGCCGCCTCGTAGCGCCGCGCGTTCGCGGCGTGCACCTTCGCGCTGGTCGCCTCGAAGACGATCCGCACGCCCAGGCGCTCCGCGTTCGCGAACAGCCAGTCGGCTCCCTCAGCCGTCGTCTCGACGCCCCAGTCCCGCGCCTTGGCGAGGCCGTCGGAGGCCGGGTCGATGCCCACCAGCGCGACGGGCTCCAAGCGTTCCGAGCGCAGCAGCTTGCGCAGCAGGTCGGTGCCGATGTTGCCGGAGCCGACGATCGCAACCGGGACGCGCCTGTGGTGGGCAGCAACCATGGCTCCTCCCTTACGTGAAACGGACGGTGACCGACCCGAGCCGGTCGAAGCGGGCGCGGAACGCGTCCCCGGCCGCCGCCGGCACAGAGCCGTGGAGGGCGCCCGGCATGATCAGCTGGCCGGCCTCGAGCGTGACCCCCAGGGCGCCGAGCGTGTTCGCCGCCCATGCGACGGCCTCCGCCGGGTTCCCGAGGGCGGCCGCGCCCGCTCCGGTGGCGACCACCTCGCCCCTTCGTTCGAGCACGACTCCGATGGTGCGGAGGTCGAGGCCATCGATCGACGTGAGCTGCCCGCCGACCGTGACGAACGCCGCCGAGGCGAGGTCCGCGATGGTGTCGGCGAGCCCGATCCGCCAGGCCTCGATGCGGGAGTCGATGATCTCGAGGGCGGGTGCCACGCCGGCCGTCGCGCGCAGGGCGTCGAGCGCGGTGACGCCCGGGCCGCGCAGCGGGGAGGTCAGCACGAACGCGATCTCAGCCTCGATGCGGGGCTGGATCAGGGAGGCGGCGCGGATCGCGCGCCCTTCAGGGACCATGAACCCTGACAGGATCGGCCCGTAGTCGGGCTGGTCGACGCCCAGCTGCTCCTGCATGGCGCGCGAGGTCAGGCCGAGCTTCCAGCCCACGATCGACTCGCCCGCCCGCAGCCGGTGTCCCACCACGACCCGCTGGACCGCGTACGCGTCGGCGGCGGACATCCCCTCGTGCGTCTGGGTGAGTGGCGGCACGGCCGACCGGGTCAGCCAGGCCTCATGCAGGCCGGACCCCAGCGCGTCGATCGTCGCGTCGTCGAGGGGGCGCGCCGTCACGTTGCGGCCCTCCCCGCGTCGGGCGCGCCCGTCTTGCTCCCCCACATGCCCACGATCACCTCGCGGCTCTCCCGCGGTGCGTGCCCATGCGCAACACTGAGTCGCCCGGCCCGCAGCGGTCGCCCCAACGTGGATCGTAACGAGCGCAGGTCCGGTTGCTCGCCCACACGTGGACCTCGCTGACGGGTCCGAGATCCCATCGCCTGCATCATGATATGGGGAACCGCCGCATCGAACCGGCGAGGGGTGCGCGAACTACTCGGCCGGGGTGATCGACGTTCCACCTGCGTCAGCGAGACTCGCGATTCGCGAGGCCTGACCGAGCACGCTCGACCTCCCGATGGCATCAGCAGTTGATCAGGCACACGCCGGTTCTCGGCGGATCCAACGGCAGCTTGTCGAGTCGTTGGGCGGATCCGCTCGCCCGGCACAGGACCTGCCCGCAGAGCCGCACTCAAGGGCGGGTTCAGTAGTCGGGACCCGGGGCGCCGCCCCGCACGGCAACTCGCCCGGCCCCGACTGGCCGCAGTCCGAAACGCGCTGGCCAGGCCCTGGGGATGGCAGCAGCGCGCCTGTGCCCGCTCGCGTTCAACTCCCTTGAGCCGCGCCACCTCGAGTGCGATCCGGGCGTCGAACAACGGAACTGGGAGGCGAGCGGCTGGGTCGATCCCGCCAGCGGCCGTGCCCGCCCCCGGTTCAGCAGCACGGCCGCAATGGACAGACCGGGGGCAGCAGCGGTTGCTGGTCGTGCTCCGAGTCGTGCGGTGACGGCGCCGCACGCGACCGCCCTCAGAACTGGTAGCCAGTGCCATCGATCCGAACCGGAAGCAACCGGACACCGCTGTCCCGAACCGCGGCCGCCACCGACCGAGCCAAGGCGGCCGTCGTCTCGACCTCGTAGATGGCCACGCCGAAGGCGCGGCCGAGTGCGGCGAAGTCGGGGTTGGCGAACGTGGTGCCCTCAGTGGGGAGCCCCGCACGCAGTTGTGCGCGGCGAATCAACTCGAGGCTACCGTCGACGAATACCACGATAAGGATGTCGACCCCGAGGCGAACCAGAGTCTCAAGTTCGCCCAGGTACATGCTCAATCCCCCGTCGCCGACGAACGCCACCGTCGGGCGGTTCGGCAGGGCGAGCCTGAGCGATGTGGCAACCGGGATCGAGTAACCCATCGACGAGAGCCCGTTGGCGACGAAGAACGTCCGCGGCTCGAACGCCTGCCAGACCTGGCCCACCAGCATCTTGTGCGCGCCGACGTCGCAGGTCGCGAGGGCCGAGGGAGGCAACGCAGCTCGAACGGCCTCCACGACGTGCCATGGCTGGAGCCGAGCTCCGGACGGACGGACGTGGGCGTGCAGTCGTGCCTGGTGCGTGGAGATCGCCACCAGATCCCAGCTAGAGCCGCGCCGCGAGGCTGCAAGGCGCCGCAGCGTCGCCTCCACGTCGCCCACGAGTTCGACCTCCGCGGGGTAGAAACGGTCGAGGTTCGGCACGTCGTCGAGGTGGATCACCGGAGCTGCAAACCGCCAGGGTTTGTCGAACTCCACCGGGTCAACCCCGACCAACAGCAGCAAGTCGGCCGCCTTCAGAAAGTCGACAACCAAGTCGTCACCGGCCATCTCAAGCGTGCCAAGGAAGAATGGGTCGTCCTCGCGCATCACCCCCTTGGCTTTGGGCAAGACGGCCACAGGCATCGCCCCGGCGTGGGCCAGCTCGACCAGCCCTCGAGCGATTCCGGGCTCACGAGCGTTCAGGCCCGCCACGATCGCAGGACGCTGCGCTCCCGCCAGCAGGCTGCGCGCCCGGTTGAGGGCCGGGCCCGCTGGGCGGACGCGTGCGGACTTGGCACTGTCGCCCACGCCGGTCGCCGCGCCCCGCCAGGGGCTGGTCGCCACGTCCGCCGCAAGGCTTAGATGGACTGGTCCGGGACGCGGTCGCATTGAGTCGGCGATGGCTGCGCAGATTTCGAGGCCCGCGTTGTCGGGCGTCAGCGCGACTGATCGCTTGGAAGCGGCGGTGTACAGCGCGGTCAGATCGAGGGACTGGTGGGTGGTCCCGGGCGGCGCCGAACGAGCCAGCGCGCCGGTCAGGCTGACCACTGGTGCGCGCTCAAGCATCGCACTCGCCACGCCTGTGACCATGTTGGTTGCGCCGGGCCCCAAGGTCGAGATGCAGATACCGGGGCGCCCGGTGAGTTCCCCGTAGCCACCTGCCATGAACGCCGCCGCATTCTCGTGATGGACAAGCACAGGGCGGACGCCTGCGCGTCGCAGGGCATCGATCAGTACCACGACTTCCCCGCCTGGGTAGCCGAAGGCGAACGGCGTGCCCGTCGCCGCGAGGGCTTGGGCGACCACGTCCGCGACGCTGGCGGGCTCGCGCTGGTGGCTCACTGCGAGGCATCCTCCTGACCAGTCCCGCGTCTGGGCAACTGCGTTGACACGTTTGCGTTTTCAGTATACCGTCGACGGTATCCGAATGTCACCGCCGGGAGTTCAGGTGCTCGATCCGATCCCTCGCTCGGACTTCGCGGAGAGCGCGTACGCGCAGTTGCGGCGCGCGATCTTGACGGGAACGCTGGCCCCAGGCGAGCGACTGGTGGAAGACCAGCTGGCCAGCCAACTCGGCGTCAGCCGCGCGCCGATCCGCGATGCGCTGAAGTGGCTTGAGCGAGACGGCCTGGTCGCCCCCAGTGGCCGGCGCGGCAAGGTCGTGAGTTCGCTCCTGGCCCACGACGCCTGGGAGGTGTACAGCCTCCGCAGCGTGCTCGAGGCGGCCGCCATCAGGCTGGCCATCGGCCACACTGAGCCGGCGCTCGTCGGCCAGCTGGAGGCCATCGTCGAGGACATGCGCCGTGCGGGTGCCGCGCGGGACCGGCAACTGCTCGCGGAGGCCGACGTTCGCTTTCACGAGACTCTCTGTCGGGCGGCGCAGCACGGCCGACTGCTGCAGGCCTGGGAAAGCATGGCCAGCCAGATTCGGCGCCTCTCCAATGAGGTGATCGAGACGGTGTACGACGACTTCGTGGATGTGCCCGCCCGGCACGCCGCCCTGATCGTGGCATTGACCGGCGGTGACCCCGACGCCGCGGAGCTGGCGGTCCGAGAACACATCGAGTCGGTGGCCGGGCGCGTGCTCCGCGTGCTCCGCGACGCGGAAGCCAGCGGCGCGGCCGGGGACGTCGCCGTCCCGAGCCCGCGAACGGCGCGGCTGCTTGAAGTGAGAAGGCCGTGAGTCAGTTCGGCCGACGGGGTGCGTTCGAGCTTGGGGCGGACCCGGTCGCCGGCCGCTCCCTGGCAGCGTCTCGGTCGCCGGGGCCGCGGAACGCCTCACCGTCGCGCGCGTCTCGGCGAGTGAAGGCTGAGTGGCACCTGCGATCCCCTGCCTCGGAGTGCCACGGCAACAGCGAGGATCGACATTGGTCGACCGTGGCCGCCAACGGGGGGGCGGCGCCAAGGGACAGCCGCGCGCCCTGGAAGAGGGTGCGCTTCGGGCGGGTCGCCGCGACGATGCGCCCGGTTACCCCTGTCGATGAGGCGTCGGGGGCCGAGCACGACAGAAACCGCATGCAGAAAGCAGGGTAGAGCCGAACAGTGCGATTTGGAGTTGAGCGGCAGCTCCTCGGTTGAGCCACCGCTCGCGACCCGTGAGCCAGAGGAGGTGGATGTCATGGAGGTTCTACGCCACGCGACATTGTCGCTGGCCAGGGGGTCACCGTTTGCTCAGCGAACGGCCGGTCCTCGTCGTTTCCTCGTCGTAGGGGCGAGCCTGTTCTTGCTCGCCGCCTGCAGCGGCGCCGCGCCGGCGTCCCCAGCCGTGCCAACGTCCACAGTCACGACCGCGGCCACGCCGGCGTCCGCAGCGGCGGCCGCGAGCGCCCCGGCCGCGAGCGCGCCCACCGTCGCGGGCAATCTCGCGGTGGCCGTGCTCTCCCCGTTCACCGGCGCGGACGCCGCCATCGGGGCCAACTTGATGGTCGGCTGCAAGGCCGGCGTGCTGGCAGTCAATCAGGCGGGCGGCGTGCTGGGCCACCAGCTGCAGTGTCAGAGCGTGGATACCCGCGGCGACCCGGCTGACGCGGTTCCGGCGACCCGCCAGATGTTCGCCAGCACACCGAATCTCGCGCTGGTTCTCGGTGCCAGCTCGGACGAGGCGTCCGCGGTGGTGCCGATCCTCAACGCCAACAAGATGGTTGTCTTCAGCCCCACTGGGCAATCCGAATTCGACCAGAGCCAATTCCCCTACTTCTTCCGCCTCAGTCCCCCGGACATTGAAGAGGCGACGGCGATGGTCGCCATCGCCCATTTCAACTACCACTACCAGAAGATCGCCCTCGTGTTTGGCAACGACATCGGTTCCCAGACCTTTGTCCCGCCCATCGAGGCGGCCGCCAAGGCGGCCGGCATGCAGGTCACCATCAACCAGGCCCTGAGCCTGTCGGCCTCCTCGTTCCGCACCGAGGTCGCCCAACTCCTCGCAAGTCACCCCGACGCGATGCTCACCGAGACGCTCGGACCGACGGCGGCCACCTACCTCTCCGAGCTCAAGCAGCAGAACGGCGGCACGTTGCTGCCGATCATCGGCACCTCGACCCTGGTGACCCCGCCGTGGTTCCAGGACGTCTCGCCAGCCGTTGGCGTGCAGCCGCTGACCAAGGCTTTCGTGACTGATTCCCTGCACGTTATCCTGTCCGGGCCTGGCTACGATGCCTTCAAGGCAGCCGTCAGCGCGGCCGAGGCCGGGAACACGGCGCTGTCCCAGTACGTCACCAATCCATACATCATCAACTTCTACGACGCGGTCGTCTTGAGCGCCCTGGCGATGGCGCAGACGAATAGCACCGATCCCGCGGTCTACCGTCCCGCCGTCGTCGGCATCGCCAACGGCGCAGCCGGGGCGACCGAGGTGGCCACGTACCAGCAGGGGATCGCGGCCATCAAGGCCGGCCAGAAGATCCGCTACGTGGCCGGGTCGGGCGCCATCCACTTCGACCAGTACAACAACAACGCGGGAACGTACGACATCATCGCGTTCAAGGCCGATGGGTCGACCACGGTGATCGGCGAAGTGCCGTCTGCCAACATCGACGCACTCAAGGGCCACTGACGCCGATGGAGGTCCTCGTCGCGTCGTTCGGGTTCGGGCTCGTCACTGCGGCGGTGCTAGCCATCTCCACGGTTGGCTTCACCATGCAGTTCGGGATTACCGACATCCTGAACCTCGCGTACGGGGCGCTCCTCATCGCGGGTGCCTACGTCACCTATGCGCTCAACCAGATCGGAGTGAGCGTGTGGGTCGGCTTGCTCGCCAGTGGACTGGTGGGCGCGCTCCTCTCGCTGCTGCTCTATCAGGTGGTGTACGGGCCCTTCCAGGCCCGCCACGCAACGAGGGTCACGATGATCATCGTGACCCTCGCCATGGCGATCATCATCACCAACCTCACGCTTGCCGTCGTGGGTCCCGACAATGTGTCCTACGCGATGGACAGCGGGCCGATGTTGCGGGTCGGATCGCTTGAGCTGACCGCAGCCCAGCTCGGGATCATCGCAGTCAGCATCGTGGTCATGGCGGCGATCCACGGGCTCCTGACCTTCACACGACTGGGC
>JAJYJR010000162.1 GCA_021789355.1 Chloroflexota bacterium
CCGGTGGCGCATGGCAAGGAAGCGGTCGAGGCCCTCGACCTCGACGACCAGGCGTCCCTGCCCGATTGCGACGCGGACCATGGCCACCTCCGCTCCCCCGGGTGGCGGAATCCTGACGCGCTCCCTGCGTGACCGCAAGGGCCCGACGGCGGGTCCGCGACGCGTCTGCGTACCGTTCGGCCCGCCCCGCGCAGCCCACCCCGCTCAGTCCGCCCCGTCGCCGAGCGACTTGGCCATCCACCGCGCGATCGGACCGTATCCCTCGCGCTCCTCGAGCGGGCCCGTGGTCCGGTAGCCGAGACGGCGGTACAGCGCCTCGTTCCGGGCCAGCCCGAGTCGCACCCCCAGTCGGACCTCGCGCAGGCCGCGGTCGGCCGCCAGACGCTCGCACCACGCCATCAGCGCCGTCGCGACGCCGCGCCCGCGGTGTGCGGGCAGCACGGCGACCCGACCCACGTAGAGGAACGCGCCGGGACGTCCACGCCCACTGCCCGGCCGCTCCGCCTCGGCCGGAGCTTCGTCCACCACCACGGACCAGCGCGCACACCCAACCGCCTCGCCATCGACCCATGCGATCACCCCGCCCGAACGAGCCGGCACGATCGAGTCCGCCGCGGCCGAGGCTGGGCCCGGTGCTTCCGCTCCTCCCTCGAGGTGCGACCGCACGTGCTCGACCGTCTCGCGGAACACGCCGCTCTCGGGGACCAGCACGCCCCGATACTCCTCGTACGCGGCCAGCGTCAGGGCAAGGATGAGCGGGGCCTCGGCAGGAGTCGCGGCCCGCAGGTTGGGCACGACGTCCTGCCCGGGTTCGCTGTCCACGCACGCGGCGTCGCGGGACGTGACCTGGAATGTGCCCACCTCGTGGGTCGCCATACCATCCTCCACCGCCACCGTCCTGGCCGGTGCCAATGCTATCCGGGCTGCGCCGCCATGATCGCGTGGAACCGTCCGGACCCCACATATTGCGATCCGAAGCAGGACGGCACCACTATATCTTGTGGTTTCAGGCTTGACAGGGCCTGCCGGCGAGGTAGATTCGCCATCTGCGGCTGGCCGCCGGAGTGGCGCCCGGGACCTCCGCGACAGCGTCCGAACCCAGGCATGGAGGGAGACCACCGATGGCCCGCGCGACCGGATCCGCCAGCTCGAACACCAGCTCGAACACCGTGGAGCATACGCACCCCAACGCCGCCGGTGGGATCCGCTTCGAGCGCCGCTGGACACGGCCCGGCGTCCACCCGTACGACGAGGTGGCGTGGGCGATCCGGACCGCGAGCATCGGCAACGAGAGCGGCAAGGTCGTCTTCGAGCAGGCCGACGTCGAGGTCCCGGAGAGCTGGAGCCAGCTGGCGGCCAACGTCGTCGTCAGCAAGTACTTCCGCGGGCACCTGGGCACGCCCGAGCGCGAGCACAGCGTCCGCCAGCTGATCGGTCGCGTCGTCGACACGATCTGCGGATGGGCAGTCGCGGGCCACTACTTCGCGACCGATGAGGACCTCGAGGCGTTCCGCGCCGAGCTGACACACCTGATCCTCCACCAGAAGATGTCGTTCAACTCGCCGGTCTGGTTCAACGTGGGGGTCGAGGAGCACCCCCAGTGCTCGGCCTGCTTCATCAACTCGGTGCAGGACTCCATGACGTCGATCATGGATCTCGCCAAGACCGAGGCGATGCTCTTCAAGTACGGCTCGGGCGCCGGGTCCAACCTTTCGCCGATCCGCTCGGCCCGGGAGAAGATGGCGGGCGGCGGTATCGCGTCGGGCCCGGTCAGCTTCATGAAGGGCTACGACGCGTTCGCGGGCGTCATCAAGTCGGGCGGCAAGACGCGGCGCGCGGCCAAGATGGTGATCCTGGACGCCGACCACCCCGACATCCTCGAGTTCATCAACTGCAAGATGCTCGAGGAGAAGAAGGCCTGGGCGCTGATCGAGGCCGGCTACGACCCCTCGTTCACCGGCGAGGCGTACGGCTCGGTCTTCTTTCAGAACGCCAACCATTCCGTGCGCGTCACCGACGAGTTCATGCGCGCGGTCGAGCAGGACGGCGAGTGGACCACGCATTTCGTGACCTCCGGCGAGCCGGCCGACACGTACCGGGCACGCGACATCCTGCATCAGATCGCGGACGCGGCCTGGGTCTGCGGAGACCCCGGCATGCAGTACGACACCACCATCAATGACTGGAATCCCGTCTCGAATTCGGCGCGTCAGGTCGCGACGAATCCGTGCGTCACCGGCGATACGCTCGTCGCGACGGACGAGGGCTGGCAGACGATCGAATCGCTCGTCGGGCAGACCGCGCGGATCATCGGAGCCGATGGACAGCCGCATCTCGTCACGAACATCTTCCCCACGGGTCAGAAGCCGGTCTTCGAGCTGAAGACGCGTGCCGGCTATCGCGTGCGGATCACGGCGGATCACAAGGTGGCGACCACGCGCGGCGATGTCGCGGTGAAGGATCTGACGACCGATGACCGGATCCATCTCGAGGGTCCTGGCTTCGGCCGCACGATGGTGAGCCCGATGCTGGCGGCGGCGATCGGCCTGGCGGTGGGCGACGGTTGCCTGACCTGGGTCGGACCGCGCGAACAGCCGATGGTTGTCCTGACCATGCACGCGAACGAGGCGCCGGTGCTCGAGGCCGTGGCGGCGGAGCTCAACGTCCAGAAGCACATGCGCAAGGCGGTCGGGTCGATCGGGCGGAACGACGACGTTCACCTGTCGATGACGGCCACGGGCTCGCGGCTCGCGTTCGCATCCCGGCCTGTCGCCGAGCAGTTCATGCAGTACGCGGTGCTCGACGAGGGATCGTCGCTCAAGCGCTTCAAGCCCGCCGTCTACGAGCTGGACCGGGGGTCGATGGCCTCCGTGCTGCGAGGACTTTTCACCGCCGACGGCACCGTCGTCAGAGCGGGCACGAACGCGTTTGTCGAGCTAGGCTCAACCTCCGTCGAGCTTCTCGTCCAGGTCCAACGGATGCTCCTCGCGTTCGATATCAAGGCGACACTCTACGAGAATCGTCGCGGCGGACGCACGCTTTCCGCGCTGCTGCCGGATGGCAGGGGCGGGACGAAGTCGTATCCGGTCCGGGAGATGCATTCACTGCGCATCACCCGGTCGTCCCGGGCCATCTTCGAGCGCGAGATCGGGTTCCTGCCGGAGAGTCCGAAGGCGGCGGCGCTCGCCCGCCTGAATGCCACGGTTGGCATGCACCGCGAGGAAATGCGCGACCAGGTGGCTTCGATCAGACCGGTCGGCACCGAATTCGTGTTCGACCTGACCGAGCGAGCGACGAGCCATTTCGTCGCCAATGGTCTGGTGGTTCACAACTGCTCCGAGTTCTCGTTCATAAATGATACTTCATGTAATCTCGCCTCACTGAACCTCATGAAGTTCGTGCGCGAGGATGGCGAATTCGACGTCGAAGCCTACCGCTACGCCTGCCGGCTGACGATCACCGCGCAGGAAATCCTGGTCGACTACGCGAGCTATCCGACGCCGAAGATCGAGGAGAACTCGCATCGTTTCCGACCGCTCGGGCTCGGATATGCGAACCTCGGTGCGCTCCTCATGAGCCGCGGCCTCGCATACGACTCGCCGGATGGCCAGGCGTTCGCGGCGGCCCTGACGTCGATCATGACCGCCGAGGCGTACCGCCAGTCCGCGGTCATCGCGCGCGATCACGGCGGCCCGTTCGTCGAGTACGAGAAGAACCGCGAGCCGTTCCTGCGGGTGATCCGCAAGCATCGAGATGCGGCCCAGCACATCCCCGACGAGGGCGTTCCGGCGGATGTCCTCGCCCCGGCGCGCAATCTGTGGGACGAAACGCTCGCGCTCGGCGAGCAATTCGGCTACCGGAACGCGCAGACCACGCTTCTGGCGCCCACCGGCTGCCTCGTCGGAGACAGCCTGATTCTCACGGACCGCGGGCTCGTGCGGCTCCGCGGGCTCGGCAACCCGGACGGCGAGAAGTGGCAGGAACTCGACCTGCACGTCGCGACGGACGACGGTCCACGCCCGGCCACGAAGTTCTTCGTCAACGGGATCGAGCCGGTCGTCTCGGCCGAGACGTCACGCGGATACCGGATCCAGGGCACGACCACGCACCGGATCAAGGTCGTTGACGCGAAGGGCGATTGGCAGTGGCGCCGGTTCGCGGACCTTCGGGCCGGTGACCGCGTCCCGATGATGCTCGGCGGCATGATCGGCGAGCCGCGAGAGGTGCCACTTCCGCCGCTGCCCGAGGCCTACTGGACGTCGGACCACCGCACGTCCGTCCCGCGGGCCATGACCTCTGACCTGGCCGAGCTGGTCGGCTACTTCATGGGTGACGGATCGCTGCACGCGCGCGGTCTGCGGTTCTGCGTCACGGCCTCGGACACGGACGTGGTCGAGCGGATCGTCCAGCTCGGCCGGCGGCTCTTCGGAATCGAGGCGAGCGTCGCGCGAAAGCCGGGGTACACGGAGGTGGCCCTGCATTCGGTGCGCCTGACGCTCTGGTGGGAGGCCTGCGGGTTCTCCAGGCATGCGCCGGTCGGCGAGCATCGCGGGAAGGGCTACGAGGCCCACATCCCGGATGCCGTCCTCTACGCGAACGACGCGGCCGTCTATCGCGCGTTCGTCCGGGGCCTGTTCGAGGCCGACGGCAACGCCAGCAACGGCTACGTCTCCTGGTCCACGGTCTCGGAGCGGTTCAGCCGCGACGTCCAGACGCTCCTGCTGGCCCTCGGCTTCGTCACCACGCGCAAGGTCGACGAGCCGGGGTTCGGCCACATGGGCGCGAACCCGGTCCACGTGCTGCGCCTGCTCAACGCCAGCTCTGGCGCCCGCTTCCTGCGGGAGATCTCCTTCATTTCCGAACGGAAGCGGACCGCGCTGGTCGCGAAAGAACACCGGCAGGCCGCTCGGTTCGACCTGGTGCCGGTGAGCCGCGCGACGGTGGATCGGCTGGCCCCGGCGAACGACCACCTGCGCAAGACCATGCTCCTTTCGCTGTCCCGCACCGGCATGGTGTCGCGCCGATCCGCGACCGCGCTGCTGGAGCGAACGCCGGACCCGCAACTCGAGGAGACGCTCGGCTACTTCTACGACGAGATCGCGAGCGCGAAGCTCGGCGAGGAGCAGCTGACGTACGACCTGTCGGTCCCGTCGAACGTGACGTACGTGGCGAACGGGTTCGTCAGCCACAACACCATCGCGTTCATGATGGACTGCGACACCACCGGCATCGAGCCGGACATCGCGCTGATCAAGTACAAGAAGCTGGTCGGCGAGGGCTTCCTCAAGATCGTCAACCAGACCGTGCCCGCCGCCCTCCGCAAGCTGGGGTACGACTCGCGGCAGGTCGAGGAGATCGTCCGGCACGTCAACGAGCACGAGACCATCGAGGGCGCCCCGGGCCTGAAGCCGGAGCACCTGGCGGTCTTCGACTGCGCGTTCAAGCCGGTGAACGGCGAGCGCTCCATCCACTACATGGGCCACGTCCGGATGATGGCCGCCGTCCAGCCGTTCCTCTCCGGCGCCATCAGCAAGACCGTGAACATGCCCGAGGCGGCCACGCCCGCGGAGATCGAGCAGGTGTACCTGGAGGGCTGGCGGCTCGGCCTGAAGGCGATCGCGATCTACCGCGACAACTCGAAGCGCTCGCAGCCGCTCAGCACCGGCAGGAAGAAGGACGCCGACACCGCGGTCGAGGTCGCGGCCGAGCAGGCGATCGCCGCAGCCACCGCCGAACTGACCGCGCGGGTCACCGATCTCGAGCGGACCCTCGCGTCGGCGCAGGTGGAGGCGAAGAAACCGCATCGGCGGCGGCTTCCGTCGGAGCGCCAGTCGGTCACGCATAAGTTCGAGATCGCCGGCCACGAGGGCTACATCACGGTGGGCTGCTACCCCGACGGCCAGCCGGGCGAGATGTTCGTCCGCATGGCGAAGGAAGGCTCCACGGTCGCCGGCCTGATGGATTCCATGGCGATCTCGGTGAGCGTCGCGCTGCAGTACGGCGTGCCGCTCCGGGACCTGGTCAACAAGTTCGCCCACGTCCGCTTCGAGCCGAGCGGGTTCACCGGCAACCCGGAGATCCCGATCGCCAAGTCGATCGTGGACTACATCTTCCGCTGGCTCGGGTCGCGCTTCCTGCCGAAGGAGGATCGCGAGGCGCTGGGCATCCTCGACCGCTCGGGCGATGGGGAGGCGGAAGCGTCCCCGGTTGCCGCCGGGCTCGTGTCGGCGGGCAGCGGCCCGGCGGGTCTGCCCGGGGGCTCCCCAGCCGCCAGCGCCTTGGCTCCTGCCTCCACCCTCGCGGGTGTTTCTGCCGGCTCCGCCGAACCGACTGCGCCGGCGGCCAGCGCCCCGGCCCCGGTGGACGCGACTGCTCCTGCCGGTGCCCCCGCCGGGACGGGCGAGCGTGCGCCCGACACGTCCCAGAAGGCGGCCGGCCCCGTGCAGGCGTCCTCCGCCACGCCTGGGGCGTCCGGATCGTCCGCTCCGCCCGCCAGCTCGAACGGCCACGGGTCGCCATCCAACGGTGCCGCGAAATCGATCGGCATCCAGCTGGGCCGCTCCCAGAAGGTCGCCTTCCAGGCCCAGGCGGACGCCCCCAGCTGCGCCGACTGCGGCTCGATCATGGTCCGCAACGGCAGCTGCTACAAGTGCCTGAACTGCGGCAGCACGAGCGGCTGCAGCTGAGGTCAGTCGGAGGTGCCCGCCGCGTGCCAGGATAGGTGACACTCGGCGGGTCCATTCTTCCGGAGTCGGCAACCGGACGCCAACCGTGCAGGACGGGGAACTAGCTACCCCTCCCACGGAGTCGCAGGGAGTAGAGAACTGACCGTTACACAGCAACTCCACCTGCTCGCCGGGCAAGACCCGCCGGTCAAGTCTCTCGTCGAGGGCGTGCAACCCGCCTACGAGACCGAGTACGGTGCTGCCTACGCCGGTGACGCCGTCGAGCTCCTCAAGCGGCTGCCGACAGCGTCGGTGAACCTCGTCGTGACGTCTCCGCCGTACGCTCTGGAGTTCAAGAAAGAGTACGGGAACGCGACAAAGGCAGACTACGTCGACTGGTTTCGGCCTTTTGGGGCGGAGATCCGACGCGTTCTCACCGACGATGGCAGTTTCGTGCTCAACATCGGCGGAAGCTACAATCCAGGCTCCCCGACCCGCTCGCTGTACCACTTCCACCTGCTGATCATGCTCTGCGAAGAGGTCGGGTTTCACCTCGCCCAAGAGTGCTTCTGGCACAATCCGGCGAAACTCCCCGCGCCGGCGGAATGGGTCAACGTTCGCCGGCAACGGATCAAAGATGCCGTCGAGTACGTGTGGTGGTTGAGCAAGACGGATTGGCCAAAGGCTGACAATCGCAACGTCCTGGCCGAATACAGCGCCGACATGCGGCGGTTGATCACGCGCGGGTATCGAGCCAAGACTCGTCCAAGCGGGCACGTGATTACGTCCAAGTTCCAGCGGGACCACGGAGGATCGATACCTTCCAACCTGCTGGTTCGTGGGAACAATGAGAGCAACTCCGGATATATCAAGGCCTGTCAGACGAGAGGCGTCAAGCCCCACCCTGCGCGCTTCCCTGCGGCCCTGCCAGACTTCTTCGTGAGGCTGCTTACGCAGGAGGGAGACGTGGTTCTCGATCCGTTCGCCGGAAGCAACACGACCGGCGCGGTAGCCGAACACCTGTGCCGACGATGGCTCTCATTCGAGCTTGTGCGGGAGTATGTCGACGCGTCACAACTTCGGTTCACCGCCCCATCCGAACGCGACTGACTCGCAGTGGACGAGGAACGGCTGTCTCAGGTCATCCGCAGCATCTACCCGGAGTCGAGGCAGCCCCCGCGCCCGTTCGACCTCATCAACGCGGCCCTTCGCGTCCGCGGTGATCCGGCGACAGCCAGGGCCGAGGCACGCGCTACGAGGACCACGGCCCGCCGGCTTAGCCAGCTTGCCGGGGAAAGAGATCTTCTCGGCGTTCTCCTCGGACAGGTGCCGCCGATCGGGGAGCGTGAGGACGCAAGGCTCCGCGCCACGGTTGGCCAGCTGGTCATCGGTCGCCTGGCAGAGATCGTGTTCGAGGAGAAGTGGACGGCGAGCCTGACGCAGGCCCGCCTGGCACTGTCCGACGATCGTTCGGCGCGAGGGGACACGGACTACATCGCCCGGGATGAGATCGGACGGCAGGTCTTCCGAATCAACATCAAGTTCCATGGGTCGCGGTTCCGCCGAGCGCGCGAGCTTGTTGGGCTGGACCCGGCAGACTGCTTTGCTCTGGCCACGTACAAGATCTTCGCCGCTCTGCAGAAGCAGGAATCCGAGGCGCTACCGTACATCTTCGTGGTAGTTGGAATCGCCGGTCTCTCTGCCGGCATGGTCGGCGAACGAATTCCAGACGACGTCATCGAGCTCGCCTTGATCGCTCACGCCTCGAGCCGAGTTTCGGGCAAGCGGTCGGTGGAGGACGCCATCGCTGATGCCCTGACGGCGCGGCCGACTGACTTTGGAATGGCAGGTTTTATCACGGAACAGGCAGAAGCGCTGCGCACTGCAGATTGGCGTGTCTTGTCCGCCCGCCGCGCGAACCAACTGCTGCGAGATCAGTTGTTCGAGCGTGCGTTTGCACTGCGCGTTCGCGGTTTCGCCTCCAACTACCGCAATGCCGAGCTTGACATGCACTTCTCCGTCACGGACGACCTGCGCCCTGTCGCCGAGTTCTTTGCCGTGCTCAACCGGGAAGGAATGCCAGGGCTGGTGACTCGCCTTGAGCGCGGGACGATCTAGCACGAACCTTTGGAGCATGCAATGCCATGGCCTCCGAACACGAACCCGTCGAAGCCATCGTCTACTACACCGGCACAATTGCCGTGCATGTTGACCTGGTGACGAGGAACATCACGCGGGTCGTGCAGCTCCGCGAGGAAATCCACCCGTCAGACGACAAGGCGATGCTCGTCACCGACGGGGGCCTCGTGGACTGCGACCAACTAACCGCCCGCCGGGCGGAGACGATCGCAGAGTCCACTGTGTGGCCGGGCGCCTGGGAATTCGGGTACTGAGTCCGGCCACCTTATCCCGCATGCTGGGGATCACCTGCCGCATCTCCCGGACGCCCGGGCGCTCTCCCCAGATGAGGGCGTCGGCGCTATCGCGCCGCGACCGAGACGGCCGAGCGAGGGGGAAGAGCCCGCCACAAGGACGGCGTGCCTCTCCTCACCGCGCCTCGCGGATCGCCTTCCACATCCGGCGGAGCCCCGGACGCTGCCCGTACATCAGCACGCCGGCGCTGTAGATGCGGGCGGCGACCCAGACGGCGATCACGATGGTGACCGCGAGGAGCGCGATCGTCCCGACCAGCTCGATCGGTCCGGCCTTGCCGGCGCCCAGGCGCCCCAGCATCATGTACGGCGAGAGGAACGGGACCCACGAGAGGACCACGACCCAGGGCGCGCTCGCGTCAACGATCCCGATCGACGCATACAGCCCGATCAGGTACCCGGCCGTCGAGATGAGCGTCATCGGCGTGATCACCTGGCTCACGTCCTCCTGGCGGCTCACGAGCGATCCGGCCGCCGCGAACAGCACGGCGTAGAGCAGGAAGCCCAGCACGAAGTAGACCGAGAAGACGAGCAGGATCGCCGGCGTGAGCCCCTGCGGCAGACTGAAGCCTCCGGCGTTTCCGAGCACCATCGAGGCGATCTGGCCCTCGAGCAATAGCGCCACGAGAGCCGCCGCGAGCACGGCGACGTACTGCAGCAGCGCCGCGGCGCCGACCCCCAGGACCTTGCCGGCGAGGAGCTGGAACGGCGACGCGGCCGCCAGGATGATCGCCATGACCCGGTTGCTCTTCTCCTCGACGACGCTCATCGCCACCCAGGTGCCGTAGATGATCACCGCCAGAAACAGGAACATGACCAGGCCGAAGGTGACCGCGAAGCTGCTGATCTCCTCGGTCATCGCGCCGGAGCCCGACGCCGGCTTCGTTGGATCGGGCGAGCGGATCGTCACCTCGGGCGGCGCGAAGAGCTGCGATTGCTGGGCCGTCGACAGCCCCGCCTGCCCCAGCCGGTCGGCGATCGCGATCGACGCGGCGGCCTGGCGGATCAGGGCCGCCGTACGGCTGCTGCCGGGGTCGTTCGCGTAGACGGTGAAGACCGGCTGCCCGGCCGAATCGCGCTCGATGTCGACCAGCACGTTCAGCTTCCCGTCGAGGACACCCTGCCGGCCGGCCTCCAGGTCGGTCGTGCGCTCGACGGTGAAGTCCTCCTTGCCACCCTCCGCCGTCGACCCGCCCGTGGGCGCCGCGCCCGACGGGGCGTTGAGCAGGGCGTCGAG
>JAJYJR010000163.1 GCA_021789355.1 Chloroflexota bacterium
CTGAGTGCGGCAGCAGCTGTTGGATGTTGTTGATGCGATGGACGTTGGCCGGCCGGGCAACATGCGGAATCGGCTCATTGCAGGGTGGAGCCCGAGGTGATTCGACAAGCGTTTCGACAAGCTGGTTGTCGAAACGAGGTCGCGGCGACCTGCGGTATCAACAACGTACAGCGTCAAGTTGGCCGCGGCTGCGCTTTGGCTGGAACACGGGACCGACATACATGAGCACGAGACTTGACTCAAACTTACGTGACGCGTAAGTTTGAGTCATGTCAGAACCGCGCCTCCTCGAGATCGCCAGCTACCAGCACGGATACTTCACGACGGGACAGGCGCTTGCAGAGGGCGTGAGCCACCGTGCCCTCACCGATCGCGTCCACCGCGGCGTGATCGAGCGCGTAAGCCACGGGGTCTACCGCATGGCCCACTACCCAGTCACGCCTCGTGACGACCTGTACAGCCTCCAGGTCGCCGCCCCGGACAGCCTGATCAGCCACGAGACCGCGCTCGAGATCTACGGGCTCTCAGACGTCCTGCCGCGGACGATCCACATCACGGTGCCGGTCAGGTCCGGGTTGAAACCCCGCAGTGGCGTGACCATCCACCGTTCGGACGTCCCGCGCACCGACCAGACGATTCGCGACGACCTGCGTATCACCACTCTCGCGCGCACTCTGCTCGACTCCGCGCGCGCTGGCACAGCAGCCGAGCAGCTGCTGATGGCCGCACGAGAGGGGCGTGCACGAGGCATGTTGAAATCGGTGGACGTAGACCGACTGAAGGCTGTCTATCCGTTCAGAGGGCGAATCAGGTGAGCACTGCGCCGACCATCGCACCGGTGAATCCCGCCGCAGAGCGGGCGCGGATGCTCGCGCGGATGAAGAACGTCGCGAAGTCCGTTCGGGGCGATGACCCGGTGCGCCGGCTCCACCTCATCGTATCGATGGACCGGTTCCTTCAGCGGATGCTTGCGACCACCAGGTGGGGCGACTGGATCCTGAAGGGCGGCTACGCGAACCAGCTACGCGCACCCGATGAGGCCCGCTTCACGGAAGACGTCGATCTGAAGCTCGATTCCGACATCAGCAGAGCCAAGGCGGTCATCGTCGCCGCCGCCCAGTACGACCTTGACGACCATTTCGTTTTCGAGGTGGCGGGAGATCCGCGACCACTCGTTGGACCGCCCGGCGGCGGGCTCCGCTTCGTCGTCGTGGTCCGGTTGTGGGGCTCGGAGCTCGTCAGGTTCAAGATCGATGTCAGCAGCGCGGACGCCATCGTCGGGAAGATCGAGCGCCACAAGAGCGACCCGATCGTGGAGAGACTCGGCTACAAGCGGGCTCTCTTCCCGGTCTACCCGGTCGCCCAGCAGTTCGCCGAGAAGCTGCACGCGTACACGCGGCCGCGCGACGTCGAGAACACCCGAGCCAAGGACCTTGCCGACATGCTGTGGCTGGTGGGGCGCTACCCGTTCACGTCCCGGGCGATCGTCGAGGCGTGCGTCGCCACCTTTGGCCGGCGCGGTGAGCACCCCTGGCCGCCCAAGGTCTCGCCGCCTCCGACGGTATGGGCTCGCCAGTACACCGCGCTCCGGAAGGAGATGCACCTGTCGCCCGCAACGCCACTCGAAGCCTACCAAGCGCTGCTGCCGTTCCTGGGGCCCGTGCTGGCGAGCGACCGGGCGAAGCGGTGGTCGCCGCGTCGCCAGGCGTGGTCGCGTCTCGCTGGCTCAAAGTCCGGGTAACAGAACCGGCACTTGGCCCAAACTTACGCGTGGCGTAAGTTTCGGCAAACAGCGCCTCAGCTCCCCGCTTCCGAAGATGGCTCATTGTCCTCGGGCACGTACGACTCGATCGTGCGGGATGCACTTGTAGCGACGGACAGTTCCGCTGGCGTGGTGATAGGTGCCGTTGGCCACCACCACCCGTGAGCCCTTGTGCAGGGGATCGGGGCAGTGGGCGATCGGTGTGCGTCTGGGCAAGGAGCGCGCTCGCTACGAAGTGCCTACGCCCCAGTGTCCTCCCGTATCAACAGTCTCGCAACACTTGCTGCCGCACTCAGGACGCGCTGAGTGCGCCCGCCGGCAGTGTTACGCGACTGCACCGTCCGATCCATTCGGCCCTACCCACAAGAGTAGGCCCGCCGTATCGTCCGGCCGTCGCGGGGGGTGTTGACGCGCGGCCATGCTCAGGCCGCCTCGACCGCGCCGAGCCACTGGCGAGACCGACCCGTAGGACAGGCGCCATCGTGTGCCAGGGAGGTGCCCAGCCATGCGTCGCCTATTCACCGTCATCGCGGGCGTGGCCGTGCTTGCGGCCGTCACGATCGGTCCGGTCGCTGCGTCCCAGACCGAGCGGGGGACACCCGGTGCGCCGAACTGCATGGGCCAGACCACCGCATACGAAACACATGTCCTCGTCCCCTACGGTGCCACGCCCGGCATCGGCAACTTCGTCAAGGCCTGGAACTACACCTATGGGACGGATTGGAGCGTCACGGACCTGAAGGCCGTGACACTGCTCACCGACTGCACCGTCCCGTAGCTCGACCGTCGCCCACACTTCGACCGGGGAGCCTGGCTGGGTTCCCCGGTCTTCTGTTGCCCTGCGGCCGCCGGGTGACGCGGGTGACACGGACACCTGCGCCGCTTCGGCGCGCGGCCCGCCGTCGAGTCGCGCGGCACGACCGGAGCGGAGGCGCTGTGGGAGCTGGCTGCGGCACTGCGGGGGGCCTTGACTGTCCCATGAGCCGTGCGCGAACGGACCTCCGCGCGGGCCATCGCGAGCGTGGGTTACCGGCGATGTTGCGCCGGTGGCCTACGCTGAGCCATCGAAGCTGGGCACGGATCCACCGAAGCTCCGGCTGATCGGGTCGGTTGAGGCCCGAACCGGTCGTCTCGCCGACTGATCGGGCGGGCGCTGCCGACGTCGCCGCGGGCAGGCTCCCGCCCGGCCCCCGAGCAGCCGAGGGGGTCGGAGCGGGCGTCAGGCCTGGAGCGGGATCGCCCGGAGGCGCGCCAGGGCGGTCATGAAGCTCACCGCGCAGGGCCAGGGGGTCGGGAGGTGGAGCGTGAGCCTCCGGGCCGAGCGGGTGAGCCGCCCGGCCAGGCTGAACCGCCGCCGGCGCAGGGTCCTGGTGGTGACGATCCCCGCCTTGAGCCCGATCCGGGCGGTCCAGCGCGCCAGGTTGTGGACCAGCAGCTGCACCGCGAGCCAGGCCCCGTTGACGGCAAACTTCCCGGACGGCAGGTGGTTCAGGCCGACCCCGTACGGGAGATCGAGGATCGCGTGCTCGATCTCGGCAGGGCGGCGATGGTCAGCCTCGAACTCGAGCGTCGGGCCCTCTCGATCGGTGAGGACGGCTGGTACTCGTAGAGCGTGAAGCAGGTGAGTGGAGCGCGGGGTCGGTCGCACCCGGCGCACGATGCGCCGGACCGGACGGGCGTCCTTCTTCGAAGCGAACGGCGTGTAGGTCGTCTCGGCCACGTCGGCGCCGTCGCCGAGCCCATACGGGATCGGCGACCAGCCCGCTTCGGGGATCGCCTCGATGCGGCGGCGCACGCCGCGGTGCTGGCGCACGGTGACGCTGAAGGGCACGTCCATCTTGCGGCACAATCGAGCTGCCGGACACGCCCCCAGCGGAAGCTTGCGCAGGAAGGTGCCGAGGGCGGAGGCGGCCTTGGCCGGGAAGCCCACGATGCGATCCGTGCCAACGGCGCGCAGCGCGTCCACGTCGTCGATGCTGTCACCCCCGCCCAGGGCCGAGGCGATCGGGGGTGTGCGATGATCGCATCCGTCAGGTGCTCCGCCGAACCCGGGTCGATGGGCTGCTCACCGCCACGTTCCCGGTTCCGCGGGCGCTTGATTCCTTGTTCCAGCAGCCCGTCAGCCCGCGGCGATCGGTGGATCAGGGGTCAGGTGTACGGGGTGTGAGCCGCAACCCAGCGGGTGCGCTCATGGAGCCTGTGAGCTGCCGCCTGCCGTCACGGGAAACTCATGAACCCGACAGCTCGGCGTACCAGGCCTCCGCGAGCTGCCGGACCGGACCCTCGCAGGCCGAGGTCGTCGTACCGTAGGGGGCCCAGCAGCTGAGGTCGCCGACGAAGCGTCCGGCCGCGAACTGCAGCTCGTAGAACTTGCCGCCGTTGCTCGTGTACGCGGACCGCGTGCCGGTTGCGCCTGCGTCAAGTCCCGCATTCCCCACACCGGACGTGAAGGTCTTCACCCAGGTGCTCGCCGCTGCCGCGTCGTGGAAGGGGAAGAGCGTTGCCTCGACGACCTGGTTCGGGTCGGCCGCGAGCAGCGCCCGCCCGAACCCCAGGCTGTCGGCGCCCAGCGCGTGGAGCTTCTGCGCGACGATGCCGGGCGCCCCAGAGTTGTCCGCGAGCGCCCACGACTCGGCAGGAACCACCACCGCTCCGAGGATGGGGCCCACCGCATCCGATGGCGGCGGCATGCGTTGGGCGAACGCAGCAGGCAGCTGATCGGCTTTGAGGCTGCCCTGGAGCAATGCTCCGATCCGGTCGACCAGCGGCGCGGCGTAGCCGGCCAGCGTCGCGCCCTTCTCGTATCCGTTCCCGGTGACTGCGATCCGCGCGACGATGGGTCCCACGCGGAAGCGCAGGTCCGTCGTGTCGGGATAGTCGATCGGCGTATCCGTCGGGGAGCCCAGCCCCACGTTGCTCCGGGTGAAGTAGCTCGACGCATCGCCGACGGCCGGGCCGCTGGCCGGAGTGCTGCTGCCGTCGTTGGTCTGGTTCAGCTTCGCCAGGCCCTGGGTGGCCGACGCCACGTCGTTGAAGAGGACCAGGGTCGACTGCATCTCCCGCTTCGAGGAACCGCCGATCAGCTCGTAGTCCTGGACCACGAAGAACCTGACGCTCGGATCGGCGGAGTTGTCCTTGTACGGACTGAAGCCCGCGTCGAACTCGGGAAGATACGGCCACCACGTCTGGCCAGCCGGCATCAGCGCCTTGAGGTCGTTCGGGCTCAGCGCCGCCAGCAGCAGGTCGTTGGGCGTCAGCTCGGGAGCGGCAGCGGTGGTGGGCGCCGCAGTCGGTGAGAGGACCGGCGTGGGGGCGAGGGTCGCCGGGGTAGTTGGGGCGGACGTGGCAGCTGGGGCGGACGTGGCAGCCGGGGCGACACCCGGCGGCGTGGCGGTCGCCGCGACACCCGGCGGCGTGGCCGCGCTGGTGCCCGTGCAGGCAGCCATGAGCCCGGTCAGGACCAGCAGGGTCAGGGCGTGCCTCGCGGGGAGGCGCAGCGTCGCGTTCACGGCAGCAACCGGAAGGACTGGCCGATGGCGCTGCAGGTAGATGCGTACTGCGCCGCGAAGTCCGATCGGATGGTGAGCGTCCGCGCACACGCCTGCGTGCCATTGAGCAGCCGGTACGTGGTCATGTCCGAGGTGGCCGGCTGTCCGGACGACCCCTGTGCCGCGATCTGGTAGGTGATCTCGACCGCGTCGGCGCCGCTGGCAAGCGTGACGTGCCGCTGGTCGATCTGCGTGCTCACGCCGGGCTCGGACCGAAGGCCGGCGCTCACGCTCGTCGCGAAGCCATCAGCGCTCGTTCCGTCGGGGACCGTCGTCGTCTTTGCGGTGATCGCCTCGGCCGTCCCAGCCGACAGGGCGTCGGCCGAGAGGTCCATTCCGCACAGCCGGTCGCCGGTCGCGATGAGTGCGTCCTTGTGGCCCTGGAAGAACGTTGCCACCTGGGGGTTCGTCGACTGGAGGGACGCGACGGCGGCTTCGATGTCCGCCGGGTCGATCCTGATCGGCTTCCATGACGCAAGGAGGCCGACCGCGAAGCCATCGGCCTGATCCGCGTAGGTCAGGAGGGCACTGCCCGTTGCGGCAGAGGGCGCCGTGATGGCTGCCGGCGCGCTACTCACCGCGGCTGGCGCGCTACTCACCGCGGCTGGCGTCGGCGTCGAGGAGCTGGCGCACCCGGCAAGTGCGAGCGGGAGCGCAGGTGCGAGCGCGAATACGAGCGTGGGGCTCGCAGCCGCGATTCGCGGGCTGATCACGGGACGCCTCCTTATCTCGCCTGTCCCTCGTCCACGGGGTTCGCGACGATTCGAGGCGGATGGGGCGTACATTGCTCTCTCGCCGATCAGCGGCAATGACCCGATCGGCCTACGGTGGACCGGACCTCCGGAGCCGACGACCGGGTCAGGCCGCCTGGAAGACGGCGGCGCGTCCTCCGACCCGCCAGGGTATCCGTCGGCCTGGGAGGGACCCCGTACCTCTGGGGCGCAGGGACGTTGACGAACGGCGGATGGCGCCCCGGATGCGCGACCGCGAGCATCCCCGCCATGAGTCATATCGCTCGCCGATTCTCCGTGGTTCAACTCGGCGCAGCCGTGTCGCTCCTCCTCGTGGCGGCCGCATGCAGCAGCGGCGCCCAATCGGGGGGTGTGGCCTCGGTCGCGCCGCCCGCCCCAAGCGTCGTGACAGCCGTTGGGACAAGCGGTGCGCCCGCCGTCTCGGCCCCGGTGTCGGGTGTGGCCTCGGTCGCGCCCGAGACGCTCCCGACCATCACCGATTCCGAGACGCAGCCGCCTGTCCAGGCCGCCGCGACACCAGTCCCCCTGGACCCGGCCGCCGCGGCGCTGGCGGGCACCTATCGCTGCCTTTCTCGGGCCCTCTACTACGACCAGGGGGGCGGCGGGGGCACCGGTACGTGCGATCTCTTCACGCCGCTGTCGCTGGGGGCCGACGGCCACTGGAGTTGGGAGACCTCATCCGGGAGCTGGCACGTCCGCCCGGTGACCGCTGCGGACTGGGAGGGCTGGGGAATCCAGCCCTACGGCGGAGTGACTCAGGTCCTTGTCCTCGATGGGCTGGGGCAGGGGCCGATCGAGCCAGACAGCGGCTTCGTGTGGGTGATCTACCACGACGCCTCGGTGGCCGGCACCGTGTGGCTCAAGTGGGGGCGCGCGTCGTAACCGGCATCTCGATCGTCGGGCAGGCACCCGGCCGAGCGCACGTCGGGGACACACTGCTCACCCTGATCGCCTCGGCTCTGGGCGGGGGTGACTCGATCGACGACGCGAACGCGCTCCGGACGGGCGGCACGGGCCGCATCGATCAACGCCGGTCATTCCGCGCGCCGGACCTTCAGCGGAGGCGACAACCTCGGCCGCGATCACATCGGTGACGCAACAGGGAACGACGGCCATGGCGGCCGGGAGCGGATCACGCAGCGAACGCCTGCGCCGGCTCAGTCCGCAGGTGACCGTCGGGGCGCGAGGTACGACTCCGCGGTGCCCACGCCCTCGAGCAACTCGAGGTAGCGATCGCGCAGCGCACCGACGACCTCAGGATTGTCACCGGCGACGTTCGTTGCCTGCCCCGGATCCACCCGCATGTCATACAGCTCGACCGGCTCACCAGGCACCGAGAAAACGAGTGCCCAGTCCGGGGTCGTGATCGTCGCGGGCAGGTACGCGGAGACGTAGCGCATCACGTCGTCGACGACCTGGATGGGTTCGCCCGGGTTCGTGAGGGGTGGCGAGGTCACCACGAACTCGCGACCTCCGTGTTCTCCTCGTGTAAGCGGCAGGAGCGACGAGCCATGAAGCCCGGGGCCGGTCTCGACGCCGAGGATGTCCAGGATCGTCGGCATGACGTCGACCGCCGAGGTGAGGGCATCGACACGCCGCGGCTCGAGCCCAGGCATTGAGAGCATCAGCGGGATGTTCGTGACCTCGCGGTACAGCGGCGACCGACCCCACACGGCCTGGCCGCCGTCCTCTCGCTCGATCACCATCTTGCCCAGGAAGCCGTGCTCGCCGAAGTAGTAGCCGTGGTCGCTCGTGAACAGCACGGCGGTCTCGTCGGCGATCCCCAGTGACTCCAGCCGCTCCAGCACCCGCCCGACCCAGCGATCGACCATCGTGATCTCGCCCGCGTAGCAGGCGTGCGCGGTCGCAACGTCCTCCTCGGAGAGGCCGGCGGCCCGCCACTGACCATACGGTGGGTTGATCACACGTCCGCCGTAGGTGGCCAGGTACGGGCGTACGTACCAGGCCGGCGGGTCCCAGGGC
The DNA here is from genome assembly GCA_021789355.1 of Chloroflexota bacterium. Next base: position 8,046 of record JAJYJR010000163.1, read on the forward strand.
TCGTGCGGGTCCCAGGTGTCGATCAAGAGGAAGAAGCGATCGTCGACGAGCCGCTCGAGGTACTGCTCGGCGAGGGCCATGGTCCGCGGAGCGCAGTAGTCGTATTCGGACCGCCGTGCCCGGGGAATGATCTGCGGTCGATTGGGCGCTTCCTTCCCGCCCCGTCGCTGGGTGTCCAGATCCGTGAACTGCTGGAAGCCGCGGTCGTAGCCGAAGCCACCCCCGACGTAGAAGGGCGTGTCCACCACCCCCACCGTGCGATAACCGGCCGCCGACAGAGTTGCCGCGAGCGGCTGTTCGGCCGCGTCCATGGGTTCCCAGCCACGGTAGGTGAACGTCCACTTGCCCAGGAAGAGATCCGCGCGTGCCGGCAACGTCGGGAAGCTCGCGGCGTGGTGATTGGCGAACAGTACCGAGCGCCTGGCCAGCGCGTCGAGGTTGGGGGTACGGATCCAGTCCGCGCCGTAGCAGCCAAGGTGATCCGCTCGGAACGTGTCCGACACGATCATCACAAGGTTCATCTGCGAGGTCACCTCCAGCGTACTCGATCCCAATGGCTGTCTTCGGGCTGGCGCACGGGCTAGTAGTTGGCCACCTGTCCGAGGTATCGCGCCAGCACGGTCCGGCCGATGAGCAGCCAGGCCCGGTCGCACAGGAAGCCAAGCACGCCGATGGCCAGGACGCCGGCGAAGACCCAGTCCACCTTGAAGTAGAGCCGGGCCGTCCACACCAGATAGCCGAGCCCCGCATTGGCCGCGATGATCTCGGCACCGACGATGACGAGGAACGCCGCCGCCAGCGCGAGCCGCATCCCGACGAAGATGTACGGCACAGACGCCGGCGCGATGACGGAGACGAAGAGCTGCCGTCGCGTGGCGCCGAGGCATCGCGCCGCATCGAGCTTGTCCGACGGGATGGCCACCACGCCAGTCGCCGTGTTCACCAGGACGATGAAGCCCGCAGCGTAGACGATGAGCGCCACCTTCGACTGCTCGCCCACGCCAAACCAGAGGATGAAGAGCGTGATGAGCGCGATCGACGGGACGAAGCGGAAGAAATGAATGAACGGGTCGATCAGCTGCCGCGCCGTCGGATAGGCACCCACGGCCAGGCCAATGGGGATGGCCAGGAGGGACCCCACGACCCAGCCGGAGAGGATCCGCCCCAACGAGATCGCCGCGTCCGCCTCGAGCGTGCCGTCCTGGAGCAAGCCCACCAATCCGGCCGCCACGGCCACAGGCGACGGAAGGATGAGGGGGTCGACGAGCTCGCCCATGGACACGAGCTGCCAGACGGCCACCACGAGCAGCGGGCCGACGATGCTGAGTATCGCCCGTCGCAGGGGCGGCTTGCCGAGCACGCGGGCGGACTTCGTCACAGCAGTACCCGCCATCACGACGCGCCCCCTACCATGCCTTGGAGACCTCGCCCACGATGCGCTCTTCGATGGCCCGGTAGTGCGACACGAACTCCGCGTCGAGCTCGTCTCGCGGGTAGGGTGCGGAGTACTCGTACACCTCGGCGATCGACGCGGAAGGCCCCGCGCTCATGACCGCGATTCGCTCGCCGAGCAGGAGCGCTTCGCGGATGTCATGCGTGACGTAGACCACCGTCTTCTTCGTCGCCATCCAGATCCGCAGCACCTCGTTCTGCAGGATGCGTCGCGTCTGTGCGTCGACAGACGCGAATGGCTCGTCCATCAGGAGGATGGCGGGATCGGTGGCCAGGGCGCGCGCGATCTGCAGGCGCTGCTTCATGCCACCGGACATCTCGCGCGGGAACTTCCGTTCATGGCTTGCCAGACCCACCATCGCGAGGTACTGACGGCCGAGATCGACCCGAATGCGCGAGTCAGCCCCCGCGATCTTCAGCCCGAACTCGACATTCCCGAGCGCGGTCAGCCAGTCGAAGAGCGGCGTGTCGATCGACTGAAAGACCATGCCACGATGCCGGCTCGGCCCCAGGACCGGCTCGCCTGAGCCGGTCGTGATCGAGCCTTCCGAGAGCGGGACGATGCCGGCGATGAGCCGCAGCAGCGTCGACTTGCCACAGCCACTGGGGCCGAGGAGGATGAAGAACTCACCCGCCTCGACCTCGAACGACACGCCGCGGATCGCCCAACTGGTGCGGTCGTCGCTCGGGTCATTGACGTAGGCCTTGCCGGCGCCTTCGACGCGGATGCGAGAGGCAGCCCGTTCGCCGGCGTGGCTTGGCACCTCGGTTGCCATCACCCGGC
>JAJYJR010000164.1 GCA_021789355.1 Chloroflexota bacterium
AAGAGGCAACCGACGCGATGATCGTGTCGGTCCGGCTCCGTCGACGCGATCGGTCTCGCTGCGGGATCTGCCACCGGCGCTGCCCGGGCTACGACGCGGGCGATGGCCGACGGCGTTGGCGGGCGCTCGATCTGGGCACCACGCGGGCGTACCTGGAAGCCGCGGCGCAGCGGGTCCAGTGCCCGGCGCACGGGGTCGTCGTGGCGGCGGTGCCCTGGGCCCGCCACGGCGCCGGCCACACCCGCGCCTTCGATGACACCGTCGCCTGGCTCGCCGTGCACACCTCGAAGAGCGCGGTGGTCGCGCTGCTGCGGTGCGCCTGGCGCACGGTCGGCGCGATCATCACCCGGGTCGTCGCCGACGCCGAGGCGGGGGCCGATCGGCTCGAAGGCCTGCGCCGCATCGGGATCGACGAGATCAGCCACCGCCGCGGTCAGCGCTACATCACGGTCGTCGTCGACCACGCCAGCGGCCGGCTCGTGTGGGCCGCCGAGGGCCGCTCGGAGAAGACGCTGGAGCGTTTCTTCGATGCGCTCGGACCCGAGCGGAGTGCGGCGATCGAGCTCGTCAGCGCTGATGGGGCCGAATGGATCGAGCGGGTCGTCGGCCGCCGCTGTCCGGGAGCGACCCTGTGCACCGATCCTTTCCACGTCGTCTCCTGGGCCACCGAGGCGCTCGATGCCGTGCGGCGCGAGGTCTGGAACCAGGCCCGGCGGCGGGGCGAGGCTGGGCTCGCGCAGGATCTCAAAGGGGCTCGCTTCGCGCTCTGGAAGAACCCCGAGCACCTCACCGGGCGCCAGCAGACCAAGCTCGCCTGGATCGCCGCGACGAACGAGCCCTTGTACCGGGCCTACCTGCTGAAGGAAGAACTGCGCATGGTCTTCACCCTGCGCGGGGCCGAGGGCCGACAGCTGCTGGAGGACTGGCTCGCCTGGGCGCGGCGCTCGCAGCTCCCATCCTTCGTCGAGCTCGCCCGCAAGGTCGCCAGACACCGGGCGGGCATCGAGGCGACCCTCCTCCACGGCCTCTCGAATGCTCGGGTGGAGTCAGTCAACACGAAGATCCGCCTGCTCACCCGGATCGCCTTCGGGTTCCACTCGGCGAAGGCCCTGATCGCCCTTGCGATGCTCAGCCTGGGTGGGCTCTGTCCGTCGCTCCCCGGGCGGTGAGCGCCCACGGATGGGTCACAAGAGCCCAATTTCTGATGCCCGGTACCACCGCTCCATGGCTTCCTCCTCTCCTAGCGACGATGCCGCCCCGTCGGCGGATCGGGGGGCGGCGGCGGTACGAGCTCGCGCAGCGCCGCCTCCAGCTGGTCCTTCGTGATCAGCCCCTGGCGGTAGAGGGCGGCCATGCGCTCCGCGTCCTCCCAGGTGGTCGGGCGGCGCCGGACGAGAGGTACCACGGGCGCCGGCGGTTCTGCCCGGCTCGCCTGCCAGCCGTCGTAGATAGTCCAAGCGGCCAGCACTGAGACGGCCACGAGCACGAGCGGCAGCGGGAGATGCAGGCCCATCTGGAGGGCCACGCCCCAGACGAGGAACGCGAACGCGACCGTGACGACGACGGCCAGCAGGGCGTGCAGGATCATCCGGTCGAAGGCGTGGTACGGACCCTTGCCGTTGCCGCTCACCGCGCACCCCGCCGGTTGACCCGGATCGTGATGCTGGAGACGATCGGATCCGCCGCCAGCTCCGCGAGCGTGGCTAGGCGCGGCTCGCGCGCACCGGTGACGTCCTCGCGTGGAACCAGCCGGACCGCCCAACCCCGCTGCGACGCCGGGCGGTACGACGACCCATCGGCAGCCAAGTCGTCCTGACCTACGAGGGCGCGGATCCTCGCCGGCGGCACGTCGTGGCCGCGATGGGCGACCACGCCGGAAGCGATCGTGAACAGACACATGCGGCAGTGGAGCTCCCGGGTATCGGCCCAGTAGCTCACCTCTCCCGTCTCGGCGGCGGCGCCGCACGCCGGGCAGTCGACGTGGATGACGCTCCCTCGCTCGTGCATCGGGCTTCTCCGTGGTGGCGGCCCTGAAGTGGATGACGGATCGTGGGCGGGCCGCCGCGCGTGTCAAGCCCGCCGCATGCGCGTGCCGCGCCCGGTGCCGCCTCCCCACACGGGCGTTCCTCGGGCGGGACTGCCGCCCGAGGAACCTGACCCGACCGACTACCGCTCGTCGTACGGGCAGTCGGGATAGAGGCACTCGTCCATCAGCTCGAGATCCGCGACAGTGATCCCGAGAAGCGTGCCGAGCCGATCGATGATCGGCAGTACGACGTCGGGGTCGTCGTGCGCGACGCCGACGATGAGCGCGATGACGTGGACCCGGATGGGTTCGTCGGTCCAGATCGGCATCTGGTGTCCTCCGTGTGCGGTCCCGGCTCACCACGTGGGCCTGTTCGACTGCGTCGGGACCCTGGGCAGAGGCGTCCTGGGCGCAAGGGGCGCCCGGGGAATCGCGGTGCCTGCGAGCACCGCTCCACGCCCGGGACCGGGCACGCCCTCCGACGCCGCGCGCCCGGAGCCGCCGCGCGCGGGATGAGGGAGCGGGGTCGGGGACTTTGTTCCTTATGGGCGTCCTCAACCGGCCGTCGGCGCCACGCCGCGCCGACGGCCTCGGTGAGATTCGCGCGGCCCGCGGCCAATGGTGTTGACAGGACGACCGGCCTGCCGATGGTCGCGTCGGACGCGGCACCCACTGACGAGCGGTCCAGACGGCCGCGCCCTACGGAGGCGCGAACATGCCATCGGAGCCGACGTCCCGTTACGCTGCCACGGTCACCATTCGGCCGGCCCCGGCCTTCGACTACGTGCCGCTGGACTGTGCGCGGTGCGGGTTCCCGGGAGCGGAGGGCAATCAGGTCTTCCGCGTCCTCGTCGGCTCCCGCCGCGTGTACCTCGAGCTGCACCTGTGCGGGACGTGTGCGCGCGAGCTGCGCACGCTGGCCGCGCCCCAACTAGCGGACGGCGCGTGAAGGTGCACACCTCGCACGACAGGTCGCACCGGAGCTTTCTTGGCAGACGAGCCGCGCACGTCCCGGCCGTCGCACGAGACCGGAAGGCGTCGGTACTTGACAAGATCTCCGACCTGGCAAGGGTAAGAGTCCAAGCGAAAGCGTAAGCGTTCCGCTTTCTCTTACACCTTCCCCTTTCCCTTACGCCCGCACCCGCGTTCCCGGAGGTTCCGATGGCTGCGTTGATGGTCCCCGTCGACGGCGAAGTCGTGTGGCTGGAAGTGCCAAGGCACCTCACCACGGTCGCACGCACGATCATCCTCGAGACGAGCTTCCACCGGCGAACTGGGGTCCGGATCCGATGGCCCGACAAGTGGGCACGAGCGGTCGTCGACCGCGTGCTCCGCGATCATGGCGACCCCGTGGTGTGGGCGGCCCGTCAGGCGGAGTTGGCGCGCAGGACCGCGATCGCGCGTCGTATGGCGCCGGAGGGGGGCGAGATCCCCGTGCTCCAGCTCGTGGATCGCCTGATGAACGGGCGCCTCGAGGACGGCACCCGCCTGGACGGTCGTGAGGCCGAGGCGCTTCAGCACACGGCCCAGCGCGTCGTGGGGCACGGGCGCCATGCCAGTTGCCCGACCTGCCGTCTCCTCGAGGCGGGGGACGTCCGAGCGTACCTCCGGGCAACCGGGTGTGACCCCATCCTCCTTCGGATTCTCCACGCCGAAGCCCAGCAAGCCGAGCTCCTTCCCGCCTATCCCGTTCGACCGGAGCCGAAGGACTGGTTCACCGAGAACCTTACCGAGGATGAACTCGCGGAGCTGATGCGCGAGGACGACGCGGCGTAATCCCGGGCCGCGTCCGTGCCCGTCAATCGGCGCGCGACGGCGCCCCAACCCCGCGCATACTGAAGGGAAGCGGGCAGGCCGGACCGAGGGGAGCAGGAAGCCGTCGTGTCGATCAGCGCCATGAACCTCCATGCGCTCCGATCGGTCGCAGACGGCGTCGCGCTGGCCCAGCTCCTCGGATACGACGCCCAGGCCCTTCCGATCGACGGCACCGCGTTCGGACTGCCCGGTGAGGCGGTCCGCCTGCGCAGTCACGCGAACCCCTCGGACGGGTTCGGCGTCCTGGTGGCGACCCTCGAAACCCGGCCGCGCTCCTTCAAGACCCTGGGCCGACGCCTGATCGACGGCTTCCACGATCACCCGCTGGCGATCCTCGGGGTGCGCGGCCCCACGGCGGATTGGGCCGAGGCCGTCGTGGTGCGGCCGCGCCTCATCGAGGGTGCCGCAGGATCGGTCTCGATCTCACGCCTGACGATCGATCCGACCCAGCCCACCGCGCATGACGTCGCTGTCGTCGACTCGCTCGCGTGGGACGCCGCGGATCCGACCGGATCGCAGACCCGCATCGACGACGCGCTCGATGTCGAGCGTGTCACGCGCCGCTTCTACGAGCAGCTGGCGGTCCACCACACGGCGATCCTCGAGGCGGTGCGCGCAGCCGCCGCTGCCCACCCGGGGGTCAGCGCGGGCGTCGACGTGGGCGGCGGGCCGGATCGCGTGGCGCTCCGCATCGTGACCCAGATCCTCTTCTGCTACTTCCTGCAGCGGAAGGGGCTCCTCGAGCGCCGGGCTGACTGGCTCTCCCGGCAGTTCCGGGAGTTCACCGCCGCCGGGCGCCACGGCTACTACCAGCAGGTGCTCGAGCCCCTTTTCTACGAGGCCCTCTCGAAGCCGCTCGCCGAGCGCGCGACGCCCTGGAACGAGCATCCCGGCATCCCCTTCTTGAACGGCGGCCTGTTCGAGCGCACGTACGTCACGACGCTCGATCTGCCCGATGAGGTGTTTTCGACCGACGGCGGGCTCCTCGGGTTCCTGAACGGCTGGACGTTCACGGTGTCGGAGGAAGCCGCCGACGAGCACGACGTCGCGGTCGATCCCGAGATGCTGGGCAAGGTGTTCGAGAACCTCGTCTCCGACGAGGAGATCCGCCGCGAAGGCACGGTGTATACGCCGCGTCCCGTCGTGCAGTTCATGTGCCGCGAGGCGCTCGTCCATCACCTGCAGCGCGCCGCGGGCCTCACCGAGGAACAGGCACGCACCGTCGTCACCGACGACGAGGCGCTCGAGCGCCTCGACCCCATCGACGCGGCGGCCATGGCACGCCAGATCGACGCCGCGGTGGTGGCCTGCCGGGTCCTCGACCCCGCGGTCGGGTCCGGGGCGTTCCCCCTCGGGATGCTCACCGAGATGGTCCGGCTGCGCCGCCTCGCATACCAGGCCATCGCCCACCGCGAGCCGACGGCGGGTGAGCTCTGGAACTGGAAGAGCCACGCGGTCGAGCGCTGCCTGTTCGGCGTCGACATCAACCCGGGCGCGGTCGAGCTGTGCCGCCTGCGCATGTGGCTGGCCCTGCTCGTCGAGGAGGAGACGGGCGACGTCCACCCGCTGCCGAACCTCGAATACCGCATCGTCTGTGCCGACTCCCTCACCGACTTCGTGGGCGGGTTCGAGGTCCAGCAGACCCGCGCTGGCGCGCTGACGATCGGGCTCGACCTCCCCGACCCGACCGCCCTCGTGTCGCTCCGGGAGCGCTACTTCGAGCAGGCCCGGCCGGCACAGAAGGCTGCCCTGCGCGAGGAGCTGGCGGCCGAGGAGGACACGGTCGTCGAGGGGATCTTCGCCCGGGTCGTCGAGAACGCCCGGCTGCAGCAGCGTTCCACGCAGGAGGCCACGCGCCGGTTGGGCGCAGCGGCGACTGCCGGCGTCGCCGAGCTGCGCGGCGCGTACGGCTCGCGGGACCGCGTCTTCCCGCTCTTCGTGCCGGCCTTTCAGGCGCCCGAGGTGGCGCGCGCCGGCGGCTGGGACGTCGTGATCATGAACCCGCCCTACGTGGGCCGGAAGGAGGTCGCCCAGCGCCTCGACGCGCGCCGGATCGCCGACCTCGGGCTGCACTACGGGCGCACCTACGACCTCATGATCCACTTCGCGTTCCGCGCGCTGCAGTTCGTGCGCCGCGGCGGGGTCGTGTCGATGATCTTCAACGACTCGATCTTCACGAGCGAGGACGCCGACGAGCTCCGCCGGCGCATCCTGCCCGACGACGCTGCCGACCTCGAACTGCTCGTGACGGCGCGGTCGCGCTGCTTCGAGGGACGAGCCGTGAACGGCGGGGTCGTCGTGGTCGCGGCGCAGCAGCCCACCCGCCCGAGCGTGCGCTGGGTGGAGAACCACGGGCGGCCGACGCGGGACCTGGCGGGTGCGTCGGTCGCCGTTGAACCGACCGACGACTGCTACCCCATCGGGCGATCCGAGCTGTGGGTGGTGCCGCGGGCCGACTATCTGCGGTTGCCGCACCGACCGCTGTTCCGCCCGAGCCGGCCTGCCCGACAGCTGCTCGGCGCCTTCGAGCGCACCGTGGCATGGCGCGACTTCAGCCGCTACTCGACGGGCAGCGGCGGCGCGCGCCGCCAGGCCGACTGGGAGCTCATCTCGGACACGCGGGCGCTCGACCGGTGGAAAGAGGCCGCGACCGGCACCGGCTTCTATGATCGGCTGCGTCCCGGCGTCGACTTCATCCTGCTCGGCCTTGTCCTGGAGGGTGGCCAGGGCCTCGCTACTGCAGACGACCGGCGGTTCCTGGGGGCGATCGACGGAACGGCCGAAGCAGACGAGGCCCGAGAGAACGCACGCCGGTACGCCGCGCTGGTCCGCGGGCTGCCAGGCCCCCGAGCGCTGCTCGAGCGGGAGCTCACGCGCGGGAACCTTGAGCGCGCGCTGTTGACCGTGGCGGACGCCTATCGACCTGAGGATCTGGGCTGGCCGCGCAGCGGGCTCATCCGGGTCGCGCCGCTCGCAGCCGTGCGCGCCACACGCCTCACATCGGGGGAGATCGAGGACGGCATCACGGCCGGCCCGACGTGGGTGCCGTTCGAGAAGGGCGACAGCTCAGGCGACGACGGTGGCGCCGCACGGTGGCGTCGTGAGAACCCGCTCGTGATCGACTGGTCGCCCGAGGCGGTGGCCCTACTGCGTCGGCGGGCGCGCCAGACGGAGAGCTACCGCAAGCCCTACTTTCGGAACGAACACCTCTGGGGCCAGGGTGGGCTTACGTGGAACACGATCGCGAGCTATCTGCGCGCACGTCAGGTGGCCGAGGGCGCCATCTTCGGACACAAGACGCCGCTGGTGCGCAGCACCGTGGTCTGGCTGCCGCCCGCGGCTCTCCTCGCCGTCATGAATGCGCCTCTGCTGGACTTCGCTCTTCGCACCTTCCTCGGCTCTCGGCTGCAGATCGAAGTCGGACACATCCGTAGACTCCCGGTTCCCGTGCTCACTGCCGATCAGAGCCGTGAGCTCGATACGCTCGGGCGGCGTGCGGTGGGCGCGAAGGCAGCCCGCGACCGTGGTGAACCCGGCGAGTCCCTGGAGGCGCTCGAGGCCGAGGTCGACCGCTGCGTACGCGAGCTCTACGGGATCGCGCCAGACGCCGACCTGTGGGTGGTGCGATGACGCTCGCCAAGAGCCCGCTGCTCCTCAGCTACACCGACAACGAGCTCGCCACGGTCGGCGCGCGGCTCGCCGCCGAGATCGAGAAGAACCCGCGCCGACTGTGGGTCGCCTCGGGCTACTTCGGCGCCTCGATGTGGGGCGCCATCGGGCCCGCGCTCGAGCGCCTCGCCGAGTTCCGGCTCCTTGTCGGCAAGGACTACCAGCTCGCCAACCTCGATGTCGGCGGAGAGGAGCGACGCATCGCGGACCTCGTGCGCCAGGCGCTGCAGCAGGAGACAGAGCCGCCGCGGCTCACCACCCGCGGCGAGGCCGAGCACGTCGCGGCGCTCATCCGTTTCCTCGAGCGCCACCGCGAGCGGGGCGAGCCGGTCGTCAAGCTCTGGCAGGGCGAGGGCTTCCTGCACGCCAAGGCGTACGTCCTCGACGGTTCGGTCGGCATCGGCAGCGCGAACATCACGTATGTCGGGCTCATGCAGAACCGCGAGCTGGTCGGCTGGCGCCAGGACAACGTCGTCGTCGAAGAGGTCGCCGACTGGTTCGAGCGGTACTGGGGACAGCCCGACGCCGTCGACTACACCGACGAGCTCCTCGCGATCCTGCGCGCGACGCCCCTCGTGTCCGAGGAGTACACGCCCCACGACGTCCTCATCAAGACGCTCGCCGCCCGCTACGGGATCGACCGGCCGCCGTCGCTTGAGCAGGCGACGTTCAACCTCAAGTGGTTCCAGGAGGACGCGGTCTTCCGCCTCATCCGCCTGCTCGACGGCCGTACTCGCGGTGCCCTCCTCGCCGACGCGGTGGGCCTCGGCAAGACGTACATGGCGCTCGGGGTCATCCACCACTACCTCTACAACGAGCCAGTGAAGCGACCACGCGGCAAGGGCCGCCCGGTGCTCCTCGTCATCCCACGCTCGCTCGAGGAGATGTGGCGCGCCGCACTCCAGGCGAACAACCTCGACTGGGCCTGCGAGATCCTCACGATCCAGAGCTTCCGCTCCGACTTCGACCCCTCGCCCTACTGGGGCGCGGACCTCATCGTCATCGACGAGGCGCATCGCCTGCGCGGCGGGGGCGTGTGGTTCCGCAAGGCGGTCGATCTCGTCGCCGGTGACGGGCGCATCGACCGCCGCGTGCTCCTCCTCACGGCGACGCCCGTGAACACGGGGATCGAGGACCTCATCAACGAGATCCGCGTGCTGGCCAAGAACCAGCGAAGCGTCTGGGCCCCCGACGTGGCCGACTTCGAGCGGCACCTCAAGCGCGTTGACGCAGGCGAGGCCGATCCGTTCCCCGTGCTCGATCGGGCCATCGTGCGGCGAAGCCGGAGCGATATCCTGCGGGCGCAGGACGAGGCGCGCGCCGCCGGCGTCGCGATCGAGGCCGTCACGCTGCCCGATCGGCGCCCGGTCCACGTCGACCACGCGTATGGCGGGACGGACCGGCTCTTCGAGCTCTTTGCGCGCACCCTGCGGACGCTCGAGCTCGCCCCCTACGACCTCGAGCGCTTCCGGCGCGTCGATCCCGAGGCCGTCGTCCCGGTCCCGCTCCACGATGCCGACGGCCGGCCGTTCGATCCCGACGACGCCGGCCTCCTGATCCGACCGGGCACGCTCGCCGCGCTGGCCGCGGTCGGGCTGCTCGTGCGCTTCCAGTCCTCCATCGAGGCGATCCGCATCAGCCTGCGCCGACTCGACGCGGTCCTGCGCCGCTACGGCGAGGCGCTCGCGTCCGAGCCGCCGCGCCTCCTCGACCTGCGCGCCGACGCGAGGGTGCGCCAGCTGCTCGCCGACGAGGCGCACGAGGACGTCGACGCAGAGGAGGACCCGGGCCTCGCCCGCCTCGACGAGATCTGGTCGCGCGTGCTCGAGGCGGCCCCGCTGCTGCCCGACGCCGACGCCTACGACCTGCCGACCGTGCGCGCGTCGATCGAGCGCGACCGTGAGCGCCTGGCCACGCTGGCCGCGGCGCTGCCCGTGGCCGCGGAGGACGGCAAGGTCGCGGCCCTCGTCGCGGCGCTCCGCCGTACGCCGGAGGGCCGCCCGGGCTCGCCCGGGCTCGCCGGCCGCAAGACGCTCGTCTTCACGCAGTTCCGCGACACGGCGGTGTACCTCGAGCGCCGGATTGCCGAGGCTGGGTTCCGCGTCGCGCGGATCGACGGCTCGGTCTCCGCAGGGGACCGCACGGCGATCACCGCCTGGTTCGACCCAGATCGCCGCGCCGCCGCCGTGACCGCCGCACGCGTCCCCGAGCCCGAGATCCTCGTCTCGACCGACGTCCTCGCCGAGGGCCACAACCTCCAGCTCGCCGACTGCGCCATCAACTACGACCTGCACTTCAACCCGCAGGTGGCGGTCCAGCGCTCGGGTCGGATCGATCGCCTCGGGTCTCCGCACCCCCTGGTGTGGCTCGTCTCGTTCCTGCCGCCCGAGGCGCTCGAGCGCCACATCGGCCTCCTCGCCCGTCTCGACGATCGTTTCCGCCGCATCCACGGCCTCGGGCTGGGGGACGAGCAGGTCACCACGATCGCGGGGGATCGGCCGGGACGGACGCTCGAGCAGATGCGCCGCCTGTACCGACGCGACGACGCGACGGTGCTCGACGAGATCGAGCGATCCTGGACGCTGGGTTCGACGGACTACATGCGCCAGCCGCTCGAAGCGTTCCTGCAGCGGGCCGGGCACGAGCGGCTCTCGCGGATCCCGATGGGCGTCTCGTCGGTGAAGCGCCTGCCTGCCGACTGGACCCACGGCGAGGGTGTCTTCATCGCCTTCGCCTCGCCGACCG